>JBBQEC010000152.1:0-6154 GCA_038320305.1 Candidatus Limnocylindrales bacterium
GGTCGCGGCCAACCTGGCGGCGATGGGCTATCGCTTTGACGGCCGCGACAGCTGGGTCGACGGACACGCGCCGCCGCTGCGCGAACTGTCCATGGCGGTGTCCAACATTGGGCTCGATTCACGCACTCTGCGTCGGCCCGCCGACCAGGCCGCGATCGACTCGATGTGGGTGGGCACAAAGGTCGAGGTCGAGGCATATCTCGCCGATAGAGCGCCGGATCTGGAGCTCGACGACGTCATGGCTTGTCTTGGTGCGCAGGCTGCGCCACTGGGCGAGCTGTGGGACATATGGGGCCGGCTCCGACCGCTTCTTCTAACTCCGGCATAGCCCTGCGGCACGCTGTCGCGGATGCGCGCTCAGCGGTTCATCTTCAGCAGGCGGAACGACTCCGCCGCCGCCGTGCCGATCTTCTTGCCGCCTTCCGCGGCCCAGCCGCGGAGCATCTTTTCGAGCTCCTCCGGCTGACGCAGCTGGCTGCGGTGCTCACGTAGAGCCGCGATCTTTACGTCGATCGTGTCGCTGGTATCGACCCAAACGGTTTCCTTGTCGCTGAAGAACAGGTACACGATGTCGACGTTGTGTGGCTCGAGGCCCTCATCGATGACGAGGTGCGGAAAAGCCATCGCATTGCGCGCCGCGGGATACACGGCGTCTACGGCGGCCATGGCCGAGTTGCGATGATCAACGTGCTGGATGAAGCCTTCATCGTGCACGATCACCATGGGATCCATGCACACCACGGCGTCAGGCTTGAACTGGCGGATGATGCGTACAAGCTGCTCGCGCACAGCGAGGTCGTTCTCAAGGGCGCCGTCTGGTCGATGCAGGAAGGCAACTGATTCATAGCCCACTACGGCAGCCGCCGCGCGTTGCTCGGTTTCACGGAGATGGGCCAGCTCGAGCGGGTCCGTGCGCGCGTCGTCCGCACCCGCGTCGCCGCTGGTGCAACAGACCATCATTGCCACACTTCCAGCGCGTATCCATTTGGCCAGCGTTCCGGCCACGCCGAAGTCCGCGTCGTCCGGATGCGCGACGATGACAAGAATCCTTTCGGGACGATCGTCGTGGGCCGCTGTTGCCTCATTTTCAGTCATCGGAAATACCGTCTTTTAGGATGCATAAAACCTTGGTTTGAGCATGTTGCGTGCGTGTAACTACTGTGTATCCTTCGCCGCGAGGCATCGCTCGTCTCCCCCCACGGGCGATGCCTCGTTTTGTAGTGTTCATGCGCTCCGGGACTGCGCCGCGTCGAGCGCCTCAAGCACCTGCTGAGCGTGGCCCTCGGGCTTGACCTTGGGCCAGCACTGAGCGATTTTGCCCTCCGGATCGACCAGGAAAGTGGCCCGTCGGATGCCCATGTACGGCTTGCCGTAGTTCATCTTCTCGATCCACGTCCCGTAGCTCTCTGCGACGGCGTGGTCCTCGTCGGCGAGAAGTGCGAAAGGCAGCCCGAACTTTGCCTTGAAACGCGCCTTGCTGCCGGTGCCAAGAATGCTGATGCCCCAAACTTCCGCGTTGCGAATCCCGTATTCGGCATGCGCGTCGCGAAACTCGCATGCCTCGATCGTGCAGCCGGATGAATCGTCCTTGGGGTAGAAGAAGACGACGGTCCAGTCGCCGCGCCTGTCTGACAGATGACGCGGTTTGCCCGTGTCGTCTTGCAACATGAAATTGGGGGCCTGCGCGCCCACGGCGGGCATCGCAGCCTCGATCTCGTTTTCGGTCTTGGCGACCGCTGGCAAATCGGTCATCCGTACAGCCTAACTACCATGCCCCTGTGAAGCACATCGGGTTCCTGTCCTTCGGGCATTGGTCTGCAACTCCCTATTCAGTGGTCCGCAACGCGTCTGACGCTCTGCTCCAGTCGATCGAGCTCGCCGTCGCGGCCGAGGAGCTCGGCGCCGACGGTGCCTACTACCGCGTCCACCATTTCGCGCGCCAGCTCGCGTCGCCATTCCCATTGCTGGCGGCAGTCGGCGCGCGCACCAAGACCATTGAGATCGGCACCGCCGTCATCGACATGCGCTATGAGAACCCGCTGTACATGGCCGAGGACGCCGGAGCAGCGGACTTGATCGCCACAGGCCGGCTCCAGCTGGGCATCAGCCGCGGATCGCCCGAGCAGGTCATCGATGGCTATCGCTATTTCGGATTCGAGCCGCCCGAGGGCGAAGACGATGCCGACATGGCGCGCCGGCACGCCAAGGAGTTCCTCGAAGCCCTCAAGGGCGAGGGCTTCGCAACGCCAAACCCGCGGCCAATGTTTGCCAACCCACCCGGTTTGCTGCGTGTGGAGCCCCATTCCGAGGGGCTGCTCGAGCGGATCTGGTGGGGTGCCGCGACCGACTCCACGGCGATCTGGGCGGCAACTCTGGGCATGAATCTGCAGAGCTCGACACTCAAGTTCGACGAAACCGGCGAACCGCTGCACATCCAGCAGCGCAAGCAGATCGAGGCCTACCGCGCGGCCTGGAAAGAGGCCGGCCACGAGCGCGAGCCGCGCGTCTCGGTGAGCCGCAGCATCTTCGCCCTGGTCGATGATCGCGACCGAGCCTTCTTCGGCCACGAGCGGGATGATCAGGACAAGATCGGCTGGCTGGACGAAAACACGCGCGCCGTGTTTGGCCGGAGCTACGCCGCGGAGCCCGACGTGCTCGTCAAGGAGCTCGCCCAGGACGAGGCGATCGAAGCCGCTGACACGCTGCTGCTGACCGTGCCCAACCAGCTTGGCGTCGACTACAACGCGCACGCGATCGAGAGCATTGTCAAGTACGTCGCGCCGGAGCTGGGCTGGCGCTGACGCGACGTCAGGACAGGAAGTTCACCCGGGCCGGATCGACCGCCAGTCGCACCTCCGAGTCAAGGGGCGGGCTGTCACCGCGGAGATCGATCTCGAGCATCGAGTGGTTGGCGAGTTCCACCAACACGTGCGTGTGATCGCCACGAAAGGTGCTCGCGCGGATGGTTCCGGCAAGCGTCCCATCAGCGTCGACGCGGACGCCGTCCGGCCTGAGCAGCAGCCGGCCGCGTTCAGGGGCGTCGGCAGCAACGGGAATCGATCCCCACTCGGTTTGGGCATGGTCGCCTTCGCGCACGAAGTCGCCGATGTTGTTGAAGCCCAGGAAACGCGCCGCGAACTCGGTTGGTGGCGCACTCCACAGCTGGGCGGGTGAGGCGACCGCGTCGAGTCGGCCGCGGTTCATCAGCGCCACTCGGTCAGCCACAGCGAGCGCCTCCTCCTGGTCGTGGGTGACGTACACGATCGGCAGGCGCAGCTCACGAAACATCGCGGCAAGATCCTCGAGCAGCCGGGTCCGCAGCACGCGATCGAGCGCGCCGAGCGGCTCATCGAGCATCAACAGCCGCGGCGTCGGAGCCAGCGCGCGGGCCAGAGCGACGCGCTGTTGCTCGCCCCCGGAAAGCTCCGTCGCGCCGCGCGACCCGTAGCCACTCAACCCGACCAGGGCAAGGACCTCGTCCACCCGCGAGTCGATCGATCCGCGCGCGTCGCCGCGCATCTCGAGGCCAAAGGCCACGTTGTCGCGCACATCGCGCTGCGGAAAGAGGACATAGTCCTGGAACATCAACCCGATGCCGCGTTTGTGGACAGGGACGGCGGCCAGATCGCGGCCGTTGAGACTGATCCGCCCGCTGGCGAGTGGCTCGAGCCCCGCCATCGCGCGCAGCAGCGTTGACTTGCCCGATCCGCTCGGGCCGAGCAGGGCGACGGTCTCTGTCTCATTGACCGTGAGGGAGACGCCGTCAACGGCAACGGTGTCGTCGTAGGCGACGCGAACGTCGACCAGCTCGAGCATCAGGCGTTCCGACCTTCCCTATTCGACCTGGAGTCGGTCGAAGACCAGCACACTGGCACCGGTCACGGCCATCAGCAAGGTCGCCATCGCCATAGCCTCGCCGAAAGCGAGCACGCCAGGCTGGCTCAACAGGCGGTAAATCGCGACGGGCATGGTTGGCGCGTCGGGGCGAACGATGAACAGCGTCGCCCCGAACTCCCCGAGTGACACGGCGAAGGCGAAGCCGGCGCCAATCAGGATCGCCCGACGCACGATGGGCAGGTCGATCTCGCGCCACACGCGCGTGGGCGACGCACCGAGCACGCGCGCGGCCTCGCGCAACCCTTCGTCAACCGAGCGCAGAACGGGCACTGTCGCGCGAATCAGGAACGGCAGCGCAACGACCGCGTGGGCGATCGGAATCAGGATCACTGACGTGTGCAGGTCGAACGGCAGATTGCCTAGGGCCACGAGGAAGCCGAAGCCGACGATCACGGCGCTCGTGCCCAACGGCAGCATGAGCAGCGCGTCGAAGCCGCTCGCGAGCCGGCCCTGGCCGCGCGCGATGACGTAAGCGGCCATGAGCCCGAGCGGCGCGCAGATGAGCGTGGCGATCAGGGCGAACATGAGCGAGTTCTGGATCGCCTCTATGGGCGGCACGAACAGCGCCGATCGCTGACTCGTGGAAAACAGCGCAACGAAGTTCTGGAGGCCGTAGCCGTTCGGGCCGGCGAACGACCGTTCCACCAGGATCAGCAGCGGCAAACCGAGCAGCACGGCCATCAGCGCCAGGTTGGCGATCACCAGCCCGCGCTCTTTCCGTGTCCGCGGCCGTCGCGCGACCTGCGCTCGAGTGAGCAGCCGCTGCTGGATTGCGTTGCGCTGCTGATAGCGCGAGTAGGCGAAGAGCAGCACGACAAGGGCCGTCATCTGGAGCAGCGATAGGACCGCAGCCGTGCGCAGGTTGAGCAGCTCCGCCGTCTGTCGGTAGATCTCGACCTCGAGCGTGGAGAACTGCGATCCGCCCAGTAGCAGGATCACGCCGAAGCTCGTGAACGTGAACAGGAACACAACCGAGGCCGCGGAGGCGATCGCCGGTCGCAAGAGCGGCAGCGTAACGCGCCGAAATGCCTGCCAGCGCGACGCGCCGAGCACACGGGCGGCGTCCTCGAGTCGTGGATCAATCTGTCCCCAGACGCCGCCCACGACGCGCAGCACGACGGCGTAGTTGTAGAAGACATGCGCCGCCAGGATGGCGAAGATCGTGTGGTCGAGGCGGATGCCGAACGGGCTGCGCGAGCCGAACAGCGCCAGGAACGCGGCCGCGACAACGACCGTGGGCAGCACGAATGGAACGAAGGCAAGAGCGCTGATCAGCCGCCGGCCGGGGAAGTCGTAGCGTGCGAAAACGTAGGCGCCGGGCAACGCGATCAGCACGGTCAGCAGCGTCGATAGAGCCGCCTGCCAGAGCGTGAACCAGATCACGTCGAGGACAAAGGGCTGGCCGAGCACCGCCAAGGCCGCGCCGATGTCCAGATTGCCTCCCGGCGCAAGGCCAAGGGCAAGGATCGAGACGACGGGATAGACGAAGAAGACGCCCAGGAATGCGAGCGGCACGGCCGCCAGCAGGGGCGTCGCCAGACGAGCGCGCGTCACTGGGTCGCCAGAAGTGCCCGGCTCAGTGCAGGACCGTGTCCGTCCACTGCTGGATCCACTGATCACGATTGGCGGCGATAGCGGCCGGGTCCATCGTCAGCGGATTGGTCGCCTTGGCCGGGTACTGCGTAAACAGATCCGGTACCTGCGCATCGGGTTTCACGGGGAACACGAACATGTTCAGCGGCATGTCCGACTGAAACGCCGGCGATGCCATGAAGTCGACCCAGGCCTGAGCGGCGGCGGGATTGCCGGCCCCAGCCAGGACGCCGGCGAACTCGATCTGACGGAAGCAGCCATCGTCGACGTTGCCGGTCGGTGAGTCGATGGCGCCGGTTGGTGGCGGGGTCGGCTGCGGGTCGGCGAAGACGATCTCCGCCGCGGGGCTGGTGGCATATGACACGACGAGCGGCCGGTCGCCGGCGCCGGCGCCGCCCGAGAACTCGTTGTAGTAGGCGCTGTTCCAGTCGGGTACGACGAGCATGTCGTTGGCGCGCAGATCCCTCCAGTAGTCGAGCCACGTGTAGTCGCCCGACGCTCCGAAACGGATGACCGTCGACAAGAGGAAAGCCAAGCCGGGAGATGAGGTCGCCGGATTTTCGACAACCAGCTGGCTCTTGAACGCTGGCTTGGTCAGATCCTCGATCGTCTGCGGCGCTGGGCTCGCGGCCGAGTAGGCGGACCTGTCGTAGTTGATGCACAC
>JBBQEC010000153.1:0-6131 GCA_038320305.1 Candidatus Limnocylindrales bacterium
GGAGCTCGGCGTCGCGGTGGCCGACTTCGGCGCTGGCACTATCGATCTGGCGCTGTTCATGGAGGGTTCGCCGTTCTACACGGGCGTGCTGCCGCTGGGCGGCAACAACGTGACCAACGACGTGGCGATCGGCCTCAAGACAAGCCTGGTTGCGGCCGAGGATCTCAAGATCAAGCACGGCACGGCCAACCCGGTGGATGTCGCGGAAGATGAGCAGGTCGACGTCGAGAGCATCGGTGAAGGCGACGCCACGACCGCGTCGCGCCAGGAGCTCGCGGAGATCATCGAGGCTCGCATGCGCGAGGTCTTCGAAAAGATCGGCGAGGAGATCGAGCGCGCCGGCTACAAGGGTCTACTGCCCGCCGGCCTGGTGCTGACCGGCGGCGCGTCGCAGCTCACGGGTAGCGCCAAGCTAGGGCGGGAAGTGCTCCAGATGCCCGTCCGCGTGGCCGGGCCAACGGGCGTCAGTGGCCTGACCGACAACCTGCTCACACCTGCCTTCTCTACGTCGATCGGCCTGCTGATGTGGGGCGCCCAGGCAGTTCATGGCTTCGAGCCGCTGCGCTACGAGTCCGCCGCTGCACCTGGGGTCGTCAACCGGATGCGCGATTGGGCGCGAGGGCTGCTGCCTTAAAAGGCGTGAAGCACGCGACGATCACCGTTCACACCGGCAAAGGCCGTGGATTGTTCGACATCACCCGCGAATGCGCGGCCTTCGTCGCAGGAGAGGGCGACGGGCTGCTCAACGTGTTCGTGCCGCACGCCACGGCCGGCGTCGTGATCATGGAGCTCGGTGCCGGGTCTGACAGCGATCTGATGGATGCATTGGACCTGTTGCTGCCCCGCGACGAGCGTTGGCGCCACAGACACGGCTCGCACGGTCACGGCGCCGACCATGTCCTGCCACTGCTTGTGCCACCGTCTGTCACTGTCCCGGTCCTCAACGGCAGTCTTCAGCTTGGTACCTGGCAGTCGATCGCCTTGCTGGACCCGAATCAGGACAACCCGACGCGACGCGTGGAGCTTTCGTTCGTCGCCGGCTGACCCTTTACCCACCCATGGTGCGGACTATCCACAGTTCGTCCACAGTCGGTCGTTATCAATCGGAAATTGACCTAGCCCGAACCACAAGTCGAGCGGTCGGAGCTGAGGTCCGGGGCTATAATCGCGGCCATTCGAGAGGTCCTGCGTGAGCGCACGCGCCGGGGGCTTGGAGAGGGCGCCTTAAGCCGAAATCTGCGTCGTTGAGAGGGGTTTGGAAATGCCGTTGAGGTCCGACTCGGAGAACTTTGCACTGATCCGAGTCATCGGAATCGGGGGCGGAGGCAGCAACGCGGTCAACCGGATGATTCGCGCAGAGTTGATGGGTGTCGAGTTCATCGCCGTCAACACGGATGCGCAGGCGTTGCTCCAGTCGGATGCCCCGCACAAGATCCGCGTCGGCGACAAGATCACTCGTGGCCTTGGCGCAGGCGGCGACCCCACCATTGGCCAGCGTGCCGCCGAGGAAGACGCCGAGAAGATCTACGAGGCGCTCAAGGACTCGGACATGGTCTTCATCACCGCCGGCATGGGCGGCGGCACAGGTTCCGGCGCTGCGCCGGTGATTGCCGAGATCGCCCGTGACCTGGGTGCTCTCACGATCGGCGTGGTAACCAAGCCGTTCTCATTCGAAGGCGCGCGCCGCCGACTCAACGCCGAGAAGGCCAGCGAGGCACTGCGCGACAAGGTCGACACCCTCAACACGATCCCCAACGACCGGCTCAAGGACGTCGTCAACAAGGAGACATCGATCCTCGATGCGTTCCGTGTCGTCGACGACGTGCTGCGCCAGGGCGTCCAGGGGATCAGCGACCTGATCACCGTGCCCGGCCTGATCAATCTCGACTTCGCGGACGTGCGCACTGTCATGAAGGACGCCGGCTCGGCGCTGATGGGCATCGGCCGCGCGTCGGGCGAAGGTCGCGCAGGAAATGCCGCGCGAGAGGCGACCGCCAGTCCGCTTCTCGAGCTCAACATCGCCGGCGCCCAGGGCGTGCTGTTCAACATCACCGGTGGCCCCACGCTGAGCCTGTTCGAGGTCGACGAGGCTGCCGAGATCATCAAGCAGACCGCCGATCCCGAAGCCAACATCATCTTTGGCACGGTCATCGATGAGCGCATGGGCGATGAGGTGGCAATCACCGTTATAGCGACCGGCTTCGACGCCTCGCGCAAGCGCGACGTAGCACGTCAGCAGACCACTGCACCGGTCGAGGTAGCGAGCTCTCTGCGCATCGCACGCGACCGCGAGCAGTACGGGACCGACAGGTTGCCAACGGCCATTCCGGTCGGTGCCATGTCAAGCCAGCAGCCCGACACGATGGCCGCCCAGGCGCATGGCGAGGAGCTCCAGCCGGCAGCGGCCGTCCAGCCGCGCAACGGACAGGAGCTGCGACGAGGCCCACAGCAGGAGGTCGAAGATCTCGACATCCCGGCGTTCCTGCGCCGCCATCGCTGAGCGACTCAGCCACATCCGCTGACCCGCGCGCGGAGGCCGACCGCCTTCGCGCAGCACTGACGGATGTCCGCGCGCGGATCGAACGCGCCTGCGAACGCTCAGGCCGCAGTCCCGACGACGTCGCAGTTCTTGCCGTGACCAAGACGGTTCCGGTGGATCGACTCCAGGCGGCGCTCAAATGCGGCCTGGCCGTCTTCGGTGAGAATCGAGTGCAGGAGGCCGATGCAAAGGCACCGGCCCTGGTGGGCGCGCGCTGGGCCCTGATCGGCCGGCTGCAGACGAACAAGACTCGACGGGCAGTCGAGCTGTTCGACGCGATCGAGTCAGTCGACTCGATCGACCTGGCGCAGCGCCTTGGCCGCATCGCGCTCGAGACGAGCCGCTCGCCGTTTCCGGTCTACCTCCAGGTAAACGTAGATGCCGATCCGGCCAAGAGTGGCTTCACGCCGGGCGAATTACTCGCGTCTGTCGGTCAGTTGACGGGCATCGAGGGACTCCGGATCGGGGGCCTTATGACGGTGGGCCGCCTGGTGGAGAGTCCTGAGGCCGCCCGCCCTACCTTTACCGCACTGCGCGAGCTGTCGGCTCGGCTGCGCTCGACCAACGAAGTTTTCGGCGCCGGCCTGTCGATGGGCATGAGCGATGACTTCGATGTGGCGGTGGAGGAGGGGGCAACGGTGGTCAGGCTCGGTCGCGTCCTATTCGGTGAACGGCCAACCGCCTGACCCAAACCTATACTCGAAACGAGTTGTCGCAGTTCATCCTCGTCTTCATTCAGCTCTTCGTGACCGTGCTCTGGCTGATCGTTGTCGGACGCGTGCTCCTGAGCTGGATCAACCCGACTTTCGGCGGCCCAGTCGGACGCTTCTTCTTCGAGACGACCGAACCGATGCTCGTACCGATCCGTCGCCTCGTGCCGTTCACAGGCACGCTTGACCTCGCACCCCTGGTGCTCCTGCTCGTGCTCGGGTTTCTCGTGCAGCTCCTTCTCTTCCGCTGAAGCGCGTCGTCTTCAGCGTCCGCGTCACGCCGCGCGCGGGCGCCAATTCGGTCGATGGCGTCGACGATCAGGGCGTGCTGCGTGTCAAGGTCCGTGCGGCACCGGCAGATGGCGCGGCCAACAAGGCGCTGATCAAGACGCTGAGTGGCGAGTTGGGCGTTGCCCCGTCCCTGATCGAGATCGCGTCTGGGACGACGAGCAGGACCAAGCGCGTCTCGATCGACACCGACCGCGGCGCCATAGAACGGCACTGGCCCGGTCTGCTGACAAGCGTGGGGTGACCGCCGATAATGACCACCGCGTCCCAGTGCGGACGCGACTCCGGGGCGATTGGCTCAGTGGTTAGAGCACTCGGTTCACATCCGAGGGGTCACTGGTTCGAATCCAGTATCGCCCACCATAGTGACCTCACACGAGAGCGGAGCTCCTCGAGCGAAGGGGATTGTTGTTAGTCGGGCGCGGCATTCCGGTGCCTCGATGCTGAGTGGATCATAGAGTTGACAGTTAGCCCATAACTGCATACTGTATGATGCATGAGCAACCGGACTGTCCCTGCCTACCCGCGCTACGTCCGCCTTGCTGCCGGAGTTGGCGAGCGTCTTCGTCTTGCCCGCCTGCGACGAAGGTTGACGGCGAGCGAGATGGCCGAGCGGATGGGCGTGACGCGCGTGACCCTGGGCCGTCTTGAGCGGGGCGACCTGTCGGTTGGCCTCGGAGTCCTCGTACGCGCCCTGGGTGTGCTGGGGCTCGAGGAGGATCTCGCGAAGCTCGCCGGCGACGACGAGCTCGGGCGCCGGCTGGTTGACGCGGCGAGTGTGACAAAGCGCAGACGGGACGGATCGGAATGAGAAGCGCGCAGCTCGACCACGTCACGGTCGAGCTCTGCGCCGCCGAATTCGGCGGACCTGTCGACATCGGCGTGCTGCGTCGGAACAGGGCCGCTGGAGGATCGATCGTCGGCTTTGCTTATAGCGACGAGTGGCTGGCGCGCAAGGACGCCTTTGTCATCGATCCGCTCCACGGCCTGTACCCCGGCGATCAGTGGCCGCGCGATGGCCAGATCGATCGGATCTTCACGGACGCCGCCACGGACCGCTGGGGGCGCACTCTGCTTTCCAGGCAAGAGGCACACGCCGCACGAACAGAGCAGCGGCCCCGCCAGACGCTCGACGAGTGGGACTACCTGCTGGGGATTTCCGATGTGTCGCGCATGGGAGCGTTGCGCCTACGAACGCCAGACGGCGGGTATGTCGAAGATGCCGATGGTGTTCCGCCTATGACCAGTCTTCCTCAGCTCCTAGCCGCAGCGCGTGAGATCGAGCGTCCCAGCCGCGACACGCATCGCCAGGTGCTGAGCCTCGCCTTATTGCTGGCGCCCGGCAGCTCGCTTGGCGGAGCCCGACCCAAAGCCAGCTTTCGAGAACGGGATGGCTCGCTCTGGATTGCTCGCTCTGGATTGCGAAGTTCCCATCGCGGACCGATACGAGAGACATGGCCGCCTGTGAGTGGGTGTTGAACGAGTTGGCTGCGACCGCCGGCATCGAGGTGCCCGATCACCGACTCCTCGAAGTTGGCGGCGGACACCATTCGTTCCTCGCGCGGCGGTTCGATCGCACCGGTAACAGCCGCCACCTGTACGCGTCGGCCATGACGCTCCTCTCGCGCCGCGACCGCGAGGACGCAAGCTATCTCGACATTGCTCTCGCCATCGCTGACCACGGCGAGCGGGGCGTCATCGACGACCAGCTGGCGGCCCTATTCCGGCGTGTCGTATTCAACGTCCTGACCGCTCATCGAGACGATCATCTCCGCAATCACGGCTTCCTCAGAACACGCGCCGGCTGGCGTCTGGCTCCTGTCTTTGACCTGAATCCAATGCCGGAAATGCCCGAACATACGCTCGCGATCGACACCGACGATCACCTTGGGGACATCGACCTGGCGTTGAGCACTGCCCAGTTCTACCGCCTCTCGTCGACACAAGCAGAGGCCCTTGTCGATGACGTACGCGTCGCATTGCGAGGATGGGAGAGATCTGCGAAGACAGCGCAGCTCGGCCCATACGAGATGGACACGATCGCCGAGGCACTGGCGGCCTGACGAATTCCGGACGGTCCGCGGCACCGGTGGCCGAACCCGAATCGAGGCCATGTCGGGCTGAACCAGAGAGAGCGTGGCAGAACTTCATCTCACCTTGTTCGGGTACCGGCAGCGCGGCCGCCGGCCGAAACAACCGACAATATCGGTGTGGATCGCGTGCCCGACTCCGTCAAACGATTGGTAGAGGGGTGGCTCGCAGCGGGTCGACCGCCGCAGCCGCCGATCTCATGGCCACGAGCGAGTTGGCTTGCCGACTTTCCATCGAACGCGGCATGTCTGTCGGGACTGCCAGACGTCCTGGACCGGCCGACCGTCCTCGCGGTCGGCGAGCGCGGCCGTTTCCCCGGAGCGAGCTCGACGCGTTTCTGACGGTTATGGCTTGGGCGTACGGGGATAGCGTCGGGTACGGCCGCGGCTTTCAGCCGTTCGAAACGCAGATGCGCATCGAGTTCTACGACGAGCCTGACGGACGGACGCGTGTCGAGGTCCGCCAATGGCTACCGGAGCACCTCGTGTCCCCCGACTGAAAAC
>JBBQEC010000154.1:0-6103 GCA_038320305.1 Candidatus Limnocylindrales bacterium
ACCCCGACCTCGAGCAAGGCTCGGATCGCCGACGGCGATTGTGGGCACTGCGGACCATTGCAAAACAGGATCGAGACCCTAGAAGAGTCCAACTCTCCCCGACGCTGGACCACCTCGTCATGCGGCAGCGCTTTCGCGCCGAGAAGAGTGAGGCCACCACGGGAACCCACAACACGCGTATCCACCAGTACGGCTCCCCGCGCGACCATGTCCACTAGTTCCAGCTCCCCGACAGTCTGCACACCGGGTGCACAGTGAATCGCTTGAAGTGAACCCCACGTTGTGTCGACGGCTACGATATCCCGCTCACCCGCGAGAGCCCACGGGACACTCCGCGGGTCCTGCGATCTGCCCCGCACGCCGCGTTCGATACTCACTGGTCCAATGTCCATAGGTCGAGTGTGGCAACCTTGACGTAGGAGAACAAGAATCGATCGTCGCCCGATTCGCTAATCCAGCTGTCGGCACGGGTCGCCTCTGAGAGTGGGAAATGACCGCCCCGGGATCTATGTCGGACCAACGACCTGCCAGAACCTGGCCAGTCAACGCCTTGAGCCGCCTTCGGTCGGGATGGGCGATGGGATCTGCTCAACTGCCCCGTGCTGCTCAGGGGGGCGGCCGGCGGATCGCTCACGGGCTGGATGTGATGGCCCTGGGCCTGCTGATGGAGGTAGCCGCTCGCGTTGTGGAACGGAAACTGCTCTCGGTGGTGGAGCGCCCATCGCCGGAGGAAATGCCTGGCGACGGGTCCTCATCCGCGCCGTCGGCACGGTGACCGTCGAAGGGCTAGGGGAGATCCGGCCCTACTGGCGCCGGGTACTCGGGCGCGTGCGCCAACCGCTGCCGCCACCAACGCCGCCAGCGCGAGGCCCAGCGTGACCCGGCGGCCGGCTTGGCGGATGGCTTTCTCCAGTTCCTCAGCACCGCGCAGGCTGATCTCAGGTCCCGGCCCCGGCCGCACCCCGGTGACGCGTTCGAGTCCCTCCAACAGACGGGTCCCTCGCATCCGGAACCGGATGAACTCAGACACCAGTGCGCTCGGGTCGATCGCCTCGCTTAGACGTCGGAGGAGCGCGCGGGAGATGAAGGATCCGGCGACGGCGACGGGGTCCAGCGTTGGGTCGAGCCCAGCCACAGCCAACTGCATCTGGGCCAGCGCCTTGGACACGAGCACAAGCGACGCCGGGAGCCGGACATTGTGCCGCAGCGCGGTCTCTGTCATCTCCTGCAGGACGACACCGAGGCTGATGTCGGCGAGCGCGGCATCGTGGTACCGCGTAAGTAACTGGCCCAGCTCCTCCTCGAACCCGGGTTCGGCCTGCGCCTCGCCACCGCTCAGCAGCAGCGCCACGTCGGCGAGCAGCCCAGGGTCGTTGCGCCACAACGCGAAGAGCATCAACATGAGCAGCTCACGGGTATCATCATCGATTTCCCCGACCATGCCGAAGTCCAGGAAATACAGCTGGTCGTCGCGCCAGACAAGGTTCCCCGGATGCGGGTCGGCGTGGAAGAAGCCCACCTCGACAACCTGGTGGAAGTAGCTTTCCAGCAGCTGCCGGGCCGCTTCGGTTCGGGCTGCTCCTGCGGGCGCGTCGTCGGTTGGCAGGCCGGCTATCTCCTCCATCACCAACACGCGGCTCGTCGAAAACTCGGAGTAGAGCCTAGGAACACGGAGCCGCGGATACGCCTGCAGCACATCCCGCATCCGGGTGAGGTTCTGCGCCTCTCTGCGGAAGTCCAGTTCGCGGACCAATGAAGTCGACAGGTGCTCGACGACGCCCGCCACGTCAACAAGATCTCTGATGGCCGCGCGCTTTTCGGCCCTGCGGGCGAATACGCTGAGCAGCTCCAAGTCCCGCTTGATGTCCGCCGGGGCATTCGGCCGCTGGATCTTGACGACCACGAGCATCCCGTCGGTGAGGGTGGCCCGGTGAACCTGCGCGATCGTGCCGGCAGCGAGTGGTTGCGGCTCGATGCTCTCAAAGACGTCTTCCCACGGCACGCCAAGTTCGGTTTCCATCACGCCCACCACCTGCTCCTGGGTAAGTGGCGAGACATTGTCCTGCAGCGTGGCCAGCTCTTCGATGATCTCCGGGGGCAGCAGGTCGGGCCGGGTCGAGAGCGCCTGACCGATCTTCGCGAAGGTCGGTCCCATCTCGTCGAGCGCCACCCGGAGCTGGCGACCGAGTAGTCGGCGTGCTGCAGAGTCCCCGAGTTCCCCGCGCAGTGCATCGCCTAGACGGTGCTTGCTGGCGATACGGACGATGTCTCCTGCCCGGGCGGTGAGGTACGGCTTGTCCTGCGACCTGTCGCTGGGCACGGAACTCGCGCCCACGGGCGTCGCGGTGCTGTCCTGACCGGTCTTGACGATGACCACGCTGCACGAGCACAGGTGCGAAACCCTGTTGGGCACGTTTCCCAACAGGAACTCCTTGCGCCCGGCCATGCCAACGCTTCCGACGACGACGAGATCCGCCCCTTCCTCCGCTGCTGTCCGCACGATGGCGCGCGCGGGATCATCGTCGACCAGAACAAGAGCCTTTCCCCGGGCGCCGGCGGACTGCACGGCCTGTTGATCGAGATCGGCTGCTACGGTGCGCGCCCCGCCGGCCTCCGACGCCCCTGCGGGGGTCAGCACGCGAACGAGCACGAGCTCCGCGTCGTTCTGCGAGGCCAGGGCGGCCGCCCACCTGAGTGCCTCGCCGGCGCTAGTTGACCCGTCGGTAGCCACCAGAACGCGGGTGGGCAACCCTACTTCCATGCCTGAGTCACCGCCGTCGCCGTCTTGTCGCTCCGTTCCCCCAGCAGGATGTACGTGGTGATCTCGCCCTTTCCCTTGACCAGTACCCGTTCCCGCCGTTTGAAGCGGAACTCCCCCCGGAGCTTCTCGTAGGCCGCGCCGCTGACCTGGATGGACCCCGCGGTACCGGTCGACTCCATCCGACTGGCCATGTTGACCGTATCCCCCCACATGTCATAAGCGAACTTCCGCTGCCCGATGATCCCGGCCACGACGGGGCCGGTGGAGATGCCGATGCGCAGGTCAAGTGCGAAACCTGCGGCGGCAGGTGTTCGGCGAGCCTCGCGCTGCATGGCGAAAGCCATGTGTGCGATCGCGGCAGCGGGGTTTGGCTGCCACGCCTGCAGACCGCCTGCCACCATGTAGGCATCACCGATGGTCTTAATCTTCTCCAGGTCCCATGAGTCCGCCAACTCGTCGAAGGCGGTGAAGAGGCCGTTCAGCATTTCAACGACTCGCTCCGGCGGCCACTGTTCGCTCAGCGTGGTGAAGCCCACGATATCGGCGAACAACACCGAGACATCGGGGAGCCGGTCAGCGATGATGCCGTCAGGCTCCTTGAGGCGCTCAGCAATGGGAGCCGGCAGGATGTTGAGCAGGAGTGCCTCGGACCTCCGCTGTTCCTCGGCGAGAAGGACGTGGTGTGCCGCCAGCGCCCGCATGTCTCGCTCCCGTTCCCGCACGAAGTAGCGGACGAGCAGGTACACGACCGCTGATACGCCGCAGATGTTGGCGACGAAGAAGATGGCCACTGCAGCAGTGGGGACGTGAGCTCCGCTGGTGATCGCCCCAACGTCCAACGCGGCAGAGACGCCGATCAGGATGACGTAGGCGGCAAACCACCGCACCGACTCGCGGGAGCCGTAGGCCAGGACAGCCCCGAGCGGAGCGACAAGCGACCACAACGCGACTCCACTGGACGAGTGGAATCCACCGAGCGCGACCTGCACAGCAATCGGGACTACGAGATGCAACAACAGGGAAACGAGACGGAAGACAGCGAAGGACTTGGTCAGCGCAAAGTGCCCGAGAGCCAACAACAAACTCGCCTGGTAGACCAGGGTCATCACCCAAGCAGCAGTCAGGCCGAGTAGGAAGTACCCCAGAGTCCATGCTCCGGCAAACGACCCAAGTAGGAAGGCTGCAAGAGTCAACGCCGCCTTGGCTGCGCGCTCCTGCGATGTATCGGTCGGCCGGACACCGAGTTCAACGAGCCGACCGACCCCGGCAGCCACCTCTCGTCGCAGGGACTCACGGCTGGTCCTCAAACCCCTCACCCTGCTCCCTCAAGCCTAGTCCGGACCGTCGATCTATCGAAGTTTCCACCCCGAAGCGCTGAGCCTGGCGGGCTGGCACATGATCACCGGCCGATCCCCCTTTCGCCCCCATCTCTCGTTCAGGGTGGGGCAGGGAGAGGCGGCGAGTCGACTCATGCCAAGGAGAGGAACAGCTTCTCCATCTTCTTGACGTCAACGCTGTCAATCTCGTCGCCGTTGGTCATGCAGTGTTGTAGGCCGGTGGCGACGATCGCGAACCCGGCCCGGTCCAGAGCTTTGGAGACGGCTGCGAGCTGGGTGACGACGTCTTCGCAGTCACGCCCTTCCTGCAGCATCTTGAGCACGCCTGCCAACTGGCCCTGGGCGCGCTTAATGCGGTTGATCACCGGGGTGATCTCCCCAGGGATGAGCTCCATCAGTTCTCCTTGTTCAGGGCGGCGAAGACCGCGTTCAGGCGATGCTTGGCGTCGGCTGCGACCTTGTGCAGGGTCTCGTTGTCCGCCAGCCCCATCATCGCGTCGGGGTCGAACGCCTCGACCACGGTAGTGGCTTGGTCCACGGACCGGACGACGACATTGCAGGGCAGCACGGCCGCGATCGACGGCTCGGCCCGGATCGCCTCGTATGCCAGCGGCGGACGGCACGCGCCCAGGATGATCTGTGGCTCGATGTCGACGTCGAGCTTCTTCTTCAGGGTCATCTTGAGATCGATCTCGGTCAGGACCCCGAACCCCTGATCGTCGAGGGCGGCCCAGACGGCTTCCACGGCGATGTCGTAGGGCTGGTTCAGGGTGGTGGTGATGGTGTATTTGCTCATCAGGCGCTCCTCTGCTGATCCTTGTCGTTGCGGGACGGTGCGTTCGAAGTTCTCCGCACCCAACTCGATGGTGGCCATGGAACGACCCTGCTTCCTGCGCTCCTGACGATACCCCAGGGGGTGTTGCTAAGGCCCTCGTACATACCCCATGGGTATCGCCAAGCAAGAGAATGAGCAAAAGAGGCGGACTGCCGCTCGCACCTGGACAGCCACTTCGTTGCCGCGTTCGGCCCCGACGCCATCTCCAGCGTCGGCATGTCCAAGCACGTCGGGCGCGCGGAGTTCGTGGCGTACGCGCAGGCGCTCGGCGATCTGCTGCGCCCGGGCAGTCGGCTGCTCAACCACGCCATCGCGTCGGTGCGCATGCTGCCGCCGCCGCGGAGGTGGGACTCGAGGTGCGCGACACCGAGGCGCTGCGCGAGCACTACGGCCGCACGCTACGCGCCTGGGTCGAGAACCTGCGGACCAGCTGGGACGACGCGCTGCGCCACATCCCCGAGCCGCGAGCCTGGACCTGGCTGCTCTACCTCGCGGCGTGCGCGCTCGCGTTCGAGCACGGCAGCATCATGGTGCAGCAGGCCGTGACGATCAGACCGCGAGGGCATGGCGACAGCGGCACCCGGCCACACGCGACGAGGGATCCACGGACCCACCGGCATTTGAGCCGTCGGCCGCTCGTGTCTAGATGCGAGAACCCAAGCGCAGAACCACAGTCTCGAAGACCGCAACGACGTTCCGCCACTTTCGCCTCGAACAGGCTGGATGCGGGGCGCGGTCAGGATTGCCGCGTTTCGCTGAGGTTGGCTCGGGTGCTCAGCCAGAGTCCACGTACCGTTCTTTCGCTCCTCATGCGTGAACCCCGGTAGCCTTTGAGTCAAGGCGACGACTTGGGAGCGGAGTGAAGGGGCACATGCGAGCTACCCACACCATCTCCATGGACCAAAATCATGCGCGCTGCGGCGGCCAACCGGCCGGACCGACTCTCACAAGGAACTGACCGACCGCAGGTGGCCGGTCAGCACGATCGGCGCATTCTCCCTGGCCCGCCGGACAGACGTCTGCCGTTCCACTGCTCGCAGACAGAAAGGCTCTGGCAATGGCACCACTCAGCGTTTTCGAGAAGGCCAACCTCGATCGGCAAGGATTTGACTGCCTCGACGATGAGGCCAAGCGTATTTACGCTCTACCTCTGCGCTTTACACCCGTCGT
>JBBQEC010000155.1:0-6099 GCA_038320305.1 Candidatus Limnocylindrales bacterium
CGGCAATCAGGATGCGCGGCAACAATCCCTCCCCGTGGGTGGTAGGTCATTCCTACCACCACACTTCCGTTCCCGTCGCAGGAACCGGTCGGTGGGCTCGTGAGGATCGCGTGCCGTTCCACGACCTGGCGCAGATCAGACGCGTTCAACGGATACGACACGGTCGACAACGGCGCCTAGCCGCGCGCGGACGTCCTCGGCGACGTGCGTCAGCTCGTCGTTCTCGACGATGGAGAGCATCCGCTCCGCGTCGACGGCCGAGACGTGTGTGACGCCGTTGCGCTCGTAGACGACAACGTTGCAGGGAAGCAGCACGCCAAGGTCCGGCTCTGCCTCGAGCGCCCGGTGTGCGAGCGCTGGGTTGCAGGCACCGAGGATCACGTACGGCTCGACGTCGATGTCCAGCTTCTCTTTCAGGGTTGCCTTGACGTCGATCTCGGTGAGGACGCCGAAGCCCTCGGCCTCGAGTTCCTCGCGGACACGTTCCACCGTGTCCACCAGAGAACGTGTCGTTTCGCCCGTCAGTGCGTAATGGGTTCCAAGCATCGTGCTGCCTCCTCGAGTTCGCGCTTGCGCGCCTTGATTGCCTTCAATCGGTGAGCTTCTGCGCCGGTGGGCTCCGGGAAGCGCTCATCCAGGTAGGCGAGGATCTCCTCCTCCCCGACAAGCACCTCACCCTCCTGACAGACGAGTGCGGGGATCGAGTCGGTGCCGGTCCGCATGAGTTGCTCGACGCGCTCCGCTCGCTCGACCGGCACCTGCCGGCTCACGTAGCTCACGTCCAACTCCGTCAGTCGCTGGCGCACGCGGCGCGACGCGGGGCACCACTCCGTCTGGTACAGCTCGAGGAGCAGCTCGGACGTCGGCGTGTCAGGGTTCATAGGTCCAACTATAAACCACTACATGCTTGTATAATGTAAGTAGTTGTTACTGATTTTGGTCATGGCCGTCGTTAGCTCGTCAGTGAACGAGGCTCAAACGAGGCCGACCGGGGACGTCGATGAGTGGTTCTAGCGATCGATCGCAGGGAGCCCGTCGATGCTCGCCGCATTCTCCTCGGCGACGTACGCATCGAGTCCGTTGGTGCGGACCTTGCTGTCGACCCAGTCGTCGTACTGCGAGCGGCGGCCGTCGAAGCTCAGCAGTGGCACGCCGTAGCCGCAGGAGTCGGAGATACGGTCGACGTCGATGCGGATCAACGAGCGCAATGCATGCTCCGGCGGCTCGAAGGCAGAGAGCAACTCGTCGAATCCATCTGCTCCTGGCAGGAGCACGTTCCCGGTGCCGTGGAGCCGAACGATCCGCGGCGGCCCCTCGAAGGCGCAGAACATGACGACGATACGCCCGTTCTCGCGCAGGTGGGCGATCGTCTCTGCCCCGCTGCCGACGAAGTCGAGATATGCAACCTGCCGTGGGCCGAGGATCCGCAACCAGCGGAGATCGCCCTTCGGCGAGATGTTGACATGCCCGTCGCCTGCAAGGGGCGCAGTGCCCACGAAGAAGAGGCGCTGCGCCTCGATCCAGGTGGTGAGCTTGGTCGTGACCTCTTCGAAGATCTTGCCGATTGCGCGATGATACTCTCTCGCGCAGCTCCGAGCGCCCGACAGCTTCATTTCCAGCTGAAGATTTAGCTGCGCGTGTGCGGTTGACGTGAACACGATCTGCTCATTCGATGAGTGCTTCAGACGCCCCCGCTCACGAGCATCTTCATACGGTCTTCACATCAGACGGCCAGCGTAAATTCCAATGTCCGGTTCCCAGTGAACAAGAAGATCGTGGTCATCGACGACGAGCAGTCGGTACAGGACGTCGTCAGGGCGTACCTCGAGAAGGACGGCTACCTGGTGTACGTGGCCGGCAACGGTCGCGAAGGGCTCGCGCTCGCCGAGCGGATGAAGCCGGCGCTGATCGTGCTCGACCTGATGCTTCCGGACGTCTCCGGCGAGGAGGTCTGCCGCCAGATCAGGCAGCGCTCGGACGTGCCGATCCTGATGCTGACCGCGAAGGCGAGCGAGGACGAGCGTGTCGGCGGCCTCCAGCTCGGCGCCGACGACTACCTGACGAAGCCGTTCAGCCCGCGGGAGCTCGTCGCGCGGGTGCGGGCCGTGTTGCGGCGTTCACAGGATGTGGAGACACCGCTGGTCGAGATGCTCTCCTTCGACAATGGAGCGCTCGAGATCGACACCGTCCAGCACGAGGTCGTGCGCGACGGCGAGCCCGTTGACCTGACGCCGAACGAGTACAAGCTGCTCGTGACCCTCGCCCGCTACCCGGGCCGCGCCTATTCGCGCTTCGAGCTCGTGGGCCACGTGCAGGGCTACGACTACGAGGGATACGAGCGCACGATCGATGCCCACGTGAAGAATCTACGGCGCAAGATCGAGCCGGATCAGCGTCATCCGCGCTACGTCGAGACGGTATTCGGCGTCGGCTACCGGCTGGCAAAGCGGCTCAGCTCTTGAGTCGGCTCGGCCTGCGGGCGCGACTCGCGTTTGCGCTCAGCGCCGTCGCGATCATCGCCGTCGGTCTCTCCAACCTGCTCGCGAGCTACGGCGTCGGATCGAAGCAGTAGACGTCCAGGTCTTCGAGTGCCGCCTGGAGCTTCGGGCTCGGCTCCCGGCCACTGCGCCTGTCGCCCCGCCCCTTGCTGTCAAGCTTGTCGTTCCCGTAGCTGTGGCTACCCGACGGAGACAAGAACGACACGGTTCCGGCGTGCGACGCGCGCTGCTCCATGAACCTACTCGGCGTCGTGGGCTGCCGGCGCGGTCTTCGATAGTGCCGTCAGGAGGTCGATCGGGATCGGAAAGACGATCGTGGAGGTGTTGTTCGACCCGATTTCGAGCAGCGTCTGCAGGTAGCGGAGCTGCTCCGTGATCGGCTCTTGCGCCATTACGGCCGCGGCGTCCTTGAGTCGTTCGGATGCCTGGTATTCGCCCTCGGCGGAGATGACCTTCGCGCGGCGCTCGCGTTCGGCCTCGGCCTGGCGGGCCATCGCGCGCTGCATGTCGCTCGGGATCTCGACGTCCTTGACCTCGACCACGGAGACCTTGATGCCCCACGGTGAGGTGGCGCCGTCGATGATCGTCTGCAGTCTCGCGTTGATCTTGTCGCGCTCGGAGAGGAGCTCGTCGAGAACGTGTTGGCCGAGTACCGATCGCAGCGTCGTCTGGGCGATCTGGGAGGTGGCGTTCATGTAGTTCTCGACCTGGACGATCGCGGCCTTCGGCTCGACGATCCGGAAGTAGGCGACGGCGTTGACGCGCACGGGGACGTTGTCCTTCGTGATCACTTCCTGCGGCGGCACGTTTAGCGTCACCGTTCGCAACTCGACCTTCTCCATCCGGTCGACGAACGGGATCATCAGGAAGAGGCCGGGGCCTTTGGGTTCCGGCATCAGCCGGCCGAGCCTGAACATGACGCCGCGCTCGTACTCGCGCGCGACCTTGACGGCCATGGAGAGGAGCAGGGCGAGGATGACGAGTGCTGCGACCAGTGCGATCAGCCCTGCAGTCATCTCCCACTTCCTCCTCGCGAGCGTATTCCGATCATGCCTCTCTCCTCAGCGGCGGCAGTCGAGCGAGGAGAAGGAAGAAGCAGACCTTCTCGGTGAGCGGCGAGCTCATCACCCTCAGCATAGTCGCCCGGGAGTGGGCGACGAGGCGGCGAACACGAGATCCGGCGAACTGAGAACGAGGACGCCAACTTCGATTGGCCCGACGCCTTGTGAATGGTTACGACGTCAGACCGGATCGCGCCCTCGGGCGCAGGCGGACCGGTCGCCACTTTGACACGTTGAATCGCACCCGTTTGGAATCCCGCAGCCAGCCCCGCGACAGTGGCCAAGCGAGCACGGCGTCTGCTCAGGTCAGAGCGGAGGCCGACTCCCAAGCGCAGCGGCGGTCGGCGGACATGTCCACTGGGCATCGAGCAACGCGATGCTGATCGTGATCGCCGAGGGCCTACGGAGAGAAGCTGACCTGGGGCGCCGCGCGAGCGGCGGACTCCTCGATCTTGAAGTACTCGTGCGGCTTGAAGTGGAATATCCCGGCGATCACGTTCGTGGGCACCGTCTTGAGCATGTTGTCGTACGCGAGAACGGTGTCGTTGTAGACCTGCCGGGAGAGGGCGATCTGGTTCTCCACTTCGGTCAGTTGCGTTTGGAGCTGCTGGAAATTCTCCGAGGCGCGCAACTGGGGATAGGCCTCAGCGACGGCGAACAACCTGCCGAGCGCCGCGGTGAGGATGTTTTCGGCGGCACCCTGCTGCTGCGCGCCTTGCGTCTGCTGGGCCGCGGCACGGGCGTTCGTTACTTCAGCGAACACGCCACGCTCGTGAGCGGCGTAGCCCTTGACCGCCTCCACCAGGTTCGGAATCAAGTCATGACGCTTCTTCAGCTGCACGTCGACCTGCTTCCACGCGTTCTCGCAGTGGTTTCGCATTTTCACGAGTCGGTTGTAGAGGCCGACAAGAACCAGCGAAAGCACGACCAGCAAGCCGAGAACGAAGGCCCAGACGATCCAACTCATGCGTCCACCTTACGGCAACGCGGCCCGCGATCCAACCAGCATGATCTTCGCGTCGCTCATGAACCACCACCGGCTTGGCGATCGGACTTCGTGCAACGCCGGACAGCGCAGAGCCGCCTCCCTGGCGATGCATTGCGAGCGGCCGAGGCGGGAACTCGTCGGAACATCTGTAGGAACGCCCCACCGGCCGTCTCAACGCTCGAATTCGCCTCAGGCGGGCATGCGGCGAGGATCTTCCCGGGCTTTGCCAACACGTTCGAGGCCTTTGATCTGCTCGAAGCACGCTTGGCACATGACGCCCTCGGAGAAGAAGAGCAGCGTCTTGCCGAGATAGACGGTCTTCGAGGTGGTCGTCCGACCTGTCTCGACGTCCGCTTCCTTGAACGACGGCACCGGTATGCCGGCGGGAAGTCCCTCGCCCTGGGCGGCGGCGCCCATCGCCATGCCGTCATGGGGGTTCGCGGAGCAACGGCACGTGAAGTTTCCGGTCGTCGTCTGCAAGTTCCGGATTTTCTACTGAATCGCGTCGCGGCGATCCCGCAGCCCTCCGACCTCGAACGCACCCATGACCCCGCCGCTCGACTAAAGTGGGCAAAAGCAGGTCGCGAGCACACCAGGGCCGCCAAAGAGGCGGCCCTGGTGTCCGGTTCGGAGTCGCCTGACTAGCGGACCGAAACGGTGAGGCGCAGTGTGTTGTCGGGGCCGATGGTCTTCACATCCATCATCTTTCCCATCTCGATCACCTTGTTCTTCAGCCGGTACACACCGGGCTGCTTGAACGTGATCGTCTGCTGCTCACCCATCATCATGTGGCCCTTGATGCGTAGCTTCGGGCCAGCGAGTTGCACGAGCCCCTGTGGATCGATGTCCATGTCACGAAGCTGGAGGCTGGCTCCCGGCTTGAGATTCAACGTCATCGACGCAGCCCGACGGCTGCCGTTGCTGAAGACCGTGGCATCCCTTCTGTACGTGCTGGATCGTGAGCTTGGTCATTCCGGTGGAGGCCGATGCGTTCGTAGTGCCGTATGCGACGGCGGTGCCGGTGACGATGACGCCTCCGGCAACGAAGCCTGCGATTGTGACGAGAAGCTTGGTCATGGTGGCGACTCCTTTGAACTCGGTTACACCTTCACCATGCTCCCTGAGAAGCTTCCGTCATCAGCGCGGAACCGGACCCGGGCTGCCAAGACGAGGCACCTCGAGTGCGGGTCTCCCGCAGCCGCTCGCATCGGGCGTGGCGGCCGCCCTCACCGCTGACGGCGCTCAGCGTCTCTGACGGTCTCGACTCGCGTCCGCCCTCGAGCGCGGACCGAGGAATCTGGGCCAGGCAGGAAGAGCGTCACCTGTACGCCGAGCGTCAGAGAACCCGCCGGGCTCCGACCCAGTTCGAGACGTAGTAGGACTCGTGGATCGACGAGATCTTGACGACGTCGCCAGTCCGCGGAGCGTGGATCATGTTGCCGCCACCGATGTACATGCCCATGTGGCCGAGGCCGCTGAAGAACACCATGTCACCGGGACACAGCCCGGTGCGCGGCACCTTTCGGAATGCGCTCCAGATGGCGTTCGTGTT
>JBBQEC010000156.1:0-6090 GCA_038320305.1 Candidatus Limnocylindrales bacterium
CAGGTGGACCGCACGACTGCGACCAATCAATGAGGAGGAGAACCGTATGGCTCATCGTTCCAGATGGCTGAGCCTGTCGAGCACGGCTGTTGTCGCAATGCTCGTCATCTCAGCCTGTAATGGCGGCTCGACGGCGACCACAGCGCCGGCGACCACAGCGCCGGCGACCAAAGCGCCGAGCGCCCCGGCCAGCCAGGCCGCGACCATTGCACCCAGCGCAGAGGCAAGCGCCACCGTGGCGCCCCAGGGCACCGCGTATCCCGCGCCGGCGACCCAGCCAGGCGATCCCACCGCGATCACAGATTCATATCCCAACTATGGTGACGCGGTCGACTGCTCTACGAAGACGTGGAACGGCCTGCCGTACACGGGCAATCTGAAGTCTTTGACCGCGCCGGACGAAAAGACCGTCGTCTTCACGTTCTGCAAACCGGACGTCGCATTCCTGTCCAAGATCGCTTTCTCCGTATTCGCGGTCAATGACAGCGCGTGGCTGATCCAGCACACGGCAGCCGGCGATCAGATCAGCCTGATGAACGGCACTGGCCCTTACGCGCTCGATCAGTGGCAGCGCGGTACTGAGATCGACTACAAGGCCTTCGACGGTTACTGGGGCGATAAGGCGAAAACGCCGACTGCTGTCCTCAAGTGGCAGAAAGAATCGGCCGTTCGACTCAGCGACCTCTCCAGCGGTGTCATCGACGGCATGACGCTCGTTGGTCCAACCGACTTCGACACGGTGAGCAGTAATCCAGATTTGAAGCTCCAGCCAGCTGCAGGCCTCAATACGCTGTATCTGGGCATGAACCACGACGACGCCCCATGGGACAACCTCAAGGTGCGCCAGGCGATCGCGATCGGCATCGACCGGCAGCGCATCGTTGACACCTACCTGCCGCCCGGCTCGGAGCTGGCTGACTACTTCACCCCGTGCGCGATCCCGTTCGCGTGCGTGGGCGACAAGTGGCCCGCGACCAACGTCGATACGGCGAAGCAGATGATCGACGACGCCACAGGCGGCGCCGGCATCACGACCACCCTGGCCTATCGCAACGTCTCCCGCGGCTATCTGCCCAGCCCCGTTGAGACCGCGACGGACCTCCAGGCTCAGCTCGAGAAGATGGACATCCACGTCACTCTTGACGAGCAGGAGTCTTCGACCTACATCGGCAACTCGAACAAGGGTCTTCTGACCGGCTTGTTCCTGCTCGGTTGGGGCGCGGACTACCCGGACGTCACGAACTTCCTCGATTACCACTTCGGTGCCGGTTGCACAGAAGCATTTGGCGCGTGCTATCCGGAGATCGCCGACCCTCTGACCACTGGCGGCCAGACCGCCGATGATGCGGCCCGTACGGCCGCCTACACCGAAGCCAACAATGCGATCATCGCGAACGTTCCGATGGTTCCGATCTCGCACGGTGGCTTTGCAAATGCCTACCTGGCCGCCGTTACTGACCAGCAGATCTCGCCATTGAGCAATGAGCTGTTGTTCAAGATGACGCCAGGCGATGGCAGCGACACGTTCGTGTTCGAGCAGAACGCAGAACCGGGAAGCCTCTACTGCGCCGACGAATCAGACGGCGAGGCACTTCGGGCGTGCGAGCAGACCATGGAGGGGCTGTATGGCTTCGAAGAGAACGGCACCGCGCCGGTTCCTCTTCTGGCTACTGGTTGCACCCCGAACGATGATCTGACCGTTTGGACCTGCACGCTGCGTGACGGCGTCAAGTTCCAGGACGACTCTGACCTCACCGCGCAGGACGTGATCGTCTCGCTGGCTGCCCAGTGGGATTCCCTGTCGCCGCTCCACAAGGGCGCGACCGGTACGTTCTCCTACTGGCCCGGCCTGTGGGGTGGATTCCTGAACCCACCCGCGCCGTGCGGCATCGAGGGCCAGCCCGCCTGTAGCTAGGCGGCTTCCCCTTCGACCTTTGACAGAGGGGCGCTGGCCGCAAGGCCGGCGCCCTCTGGCTTTTCGTAGGCGTAGATTCGGACAGCACGTGATCGATTCGTGATTCGGTTCATCATTCGCCGGCTCCTGCTCAGCATCCCGGTGCTGATCGGTGTGGTCGCGGTGGTCTTCGTGCTTACGCGCGTCATTCCCGGCGACCCGTGCGTGGCTGCACTTGGCGAGAAGGCCAACCCGGCCACCTGCTTTGACTTTCGCCAACGCTTTGGCCTCAACGAGCCGCTGCCCGTCCAGTTCGTGATCTACATGGGCAATCTGCTTCAGGGCAACCTGGGCGAATCGATCAAGACTCATCAGCCCGTCACCGAGATCCTGGTTCAACGCATGCCGACGACCATCGAGCTGACCTTCTTTGCGTTGCTCTTCGCCATCTTGGTCGGCGTGCCGCTGGGCATCGCGTCCGCGTACAGACGCAACTCACCAGCCGATGTCGGCACTATGGCGGTCGCCAATCTGGGCGTCTCGATCCCCGTGTTCGTGCTTGCCTTACTGCTCGCCTATCTCTTCGCGATCATGCTCAAGGGCACTCCGCTGGCATTGCCTCCATCGGGCCGGCTCACCCCCGGGTTTGACTTCAAGTCGATCGCCGATGCGTGGGGCTTGAGCTCTTTGGCCGGACCGCCGCGCACGATCCTGGATTTTCTGTCGAACATGTACACATTCAATGGCCTGGTGACAGCGCAATGGGCATTGCTGGCCGACGGCTTCCGACACTTGATCCTGCCGGCCATCGCACTTGGGACGATCCCTATGGCGATCATCGCGCGCATCACTCGTTCCTCACTGCTCGAGGTGCTCGGAACGGACTACATCAGGACCGCGAGGGCCAAGGGCATGCGCCCGCGAGTTGTGATGTTCCGGCACGCATTCCGCAACGCTCTTTTGCCGATAGTCACAGTCATCGGCCTGTCAATTGGTGCTTTGCTGTCCGGAGCAGTGCTCACGGAAACTGTGTTCGGCCTGACCGGGATTGGCATCACCATTTTTGAGTCAATCACGGGTCGCGACTACATCGTTATTCAGGGCCTGGCCCTGATCGTTGCGATCATTTACGTGATCGTCAACCTTATTGTGGATATCAGCTACGGCTTCCTTGACCCGCGGGTTCGTCTGTCATGATGAACCCAGATCTCCAGGAGCTGCCGCAAAGAGCCGGCGGAGTCCAGGGAGAGATTGACGTCGCTGATGCGGCCACCGTCGATGGGTCGCCCGCGCCCGCTGAAGCCACATATGAGCGCCGGAGTGTCGCGCGCGAGACTCTTGGCCGCCTGTTGCGTCAGCGATCGGCCGTGGTGGGCCTGATCCTCCTTGGTTTCCTGGTCGCGATCGCAGTGTTCGCGGACGTGCTCAAGACCTATGAACCGAACCTCTCCATGCTGGATCTCGGCCAAGCTGGCGCCAAGGCGCGCGCGACACCATGCATTTACATCCTGGGCTGTCCCACGTCGCAACCGGAGCATTTCTTCGGCCTCGACAGCAATCTGCGCGACCTCTACAGCCGGATGCTTTTCGGCGCCCGGGTATCACTCGTGGTTGGTTTCGTGACCGTTGCATGGTCGATCGTGGTAGGCATCACAATCGGCGCCATCTCGGGCTTTTTCGCTGGACGCACCGACAACGTTCTCATGCGCGCAATGGACATGATCCTTGCGTTTCCTGCCCTGTTGCTTGCGATCGTGGTTGTGACGATCCTGGGCCGGGGCCTCACCAACGCAATGCTCGCCGTCGGCATTGTGGCAATTCCCATCTATGCCCGACTGATGCGTTCATCGGTGCTGTCGGTCCGCGAACAGGACTATGTGACCGCGGCGCGCGCCATGGGCGACTCGAATCTGAACATCCTGCGCCGGCGGGTTGTGCCCAACGCCATCACACCGCTGATCGTCCAGTCAACGTTGGGCATAGGTGCCGCGGTACTCGAGATCGCGGCCCTGTCGTTCATTGGCCTCGCTGCTCAGGCACCGGACGCAGAGTGGGGGTCAATGATCGGGCTCGAACGCAATCAGTTCTTTTCGGCACCGCACCTGATCTTCTTCCCCGGAGTGGCACTTGTCCTGCTCGTACTGGGCTTCAACCTGCTCGGCGACGGCCTGCGGGACGCGCTCGACCCACGCCTGTCACGTTGAGCTTGGACATGGCCGCAATGAAGAGCCAAACCCCAACGTTGATCGTGCCCTCGGCCGAGGAGACGCTGATCGAGAAGCTCGTACCAGCTGCACGCCACGCTCACGACGTCGGCGACGTCCTGCTCGACGTACGCGATCTGCGCACGTCCTTCCGCTTGCGTCAGGGCACCGTCCGCGCCGTCACGGGCGTGAATTTCCACGTTCGTCGCGGCGAAATCCTGGGCCTTGTCGGTGAATCGGGCTGCGGCAAGAGCGTGACGTCGCTTTCGATCATGGGCCTCGTCGCTCAGCCGGGGGTGATCGAAAGCGGCGAGGTCATCTTCGACGGACAGGACCTGCTCAAGCTCGACGACGAGCACATGCGCGGCATCCGTGGCAATCGCATCTCGATGATCTTCCAGCAGCCGGCCTCGTCGCTCAATCCGGTCATGCGCGTCGGCCAGCAGATCGGCGAAGTGCTTGAGGCGCACCGGAACATGAAGAAGAAGGCCGCCAACGACCGGGCCGAAGAGCTGATGCACATGGTTGGCATACCCGATCCAAAGCGGAGGCTCGAGTCGTATCCCTTCGAGATGTCCGGAGGCATGGCCCAGCGCGTCATGATCGCCATGGCTCTTGCGTGCGAGCCCGAGCTGCTCATCGCCGACGAGCCAACGACGGCGCTCGACGTGACCATCCAGGCGCAGATCCTGGACCTGATGCGCCGGCTGCAGCGCGAGACGGGCACGGCAATCGTGCTCATCACGCACGACCTGGGCGTTGTCGCGGAGATGTGCGATCGAGTGGCAGTCATGTATGCCGGCGAGATCATCGAGGAGACGGATGTGCGGAGCCTCTTTCACGATCCGCTGCATCCCTACACCAAGGGCCTGATCGGGTCCGTGCCTGTCCTCGGCCAGCCGGTGGACGCGCTGTCGACCATTCCGGGCATGGTTCCCAACCTGATCGACCTGCCTGCGGGTTGCCGCTTTGCACCGCGCTGCTCGGCGCGCGTCGAATACGACGTGACGCCCGCGATTGAGACGCACCCGGAGCTCCGGCACGTTACTGACGACCACACGGTGCGCTGCTGGCTCTATCACTCGTCCGAAGCGACTCCGGACTGGAAGGCGCCGCTGGCAGATCGCGAGGCTATCACTCTATGAGCGTCGGGACGATGCGCACTCAGGTGACCGCGATCACTCCGTCGGTCGATCCCAATCAGCCACTCGTCGAGGTGCGCGGACTGAGCAAGAGCTTCCCGCTCAAGGGCGGCATCATGCGCCGCACCGTGGCCGAGGTCCGTGCCGTTGACGGCGTCGACCTGAGCCTCCAGCGCGGCGAAACGCTCGGCCTTGTCGGCGAGTCCGGATGCGGCAAGACGACCGTGGGGCGGCTCATCCTGCGCCTCATCGAACCCACAACGGGCTCGATCATCTTCGACGGCACGGACATCACGAAACTCTCGAGCGGCGACTTGAAGCCGTTTCGGCGGAGGATGCAGATCATCTTCCAGGATCCGTTCGCATCGCTCGACCCGCGCTCGCCGATCGGCGACAGCATCGGTGACGGGCTGCGCATCCACAACATAGGCAACGACGCCGAGCGGCAGGCACGGGTCAGGAAGATGATGGACCTGGTCGGCCTTGCCCCATACCAGGCGAAGCGTTATCCGCACGAGTTCTCAGGCGGACAGCGACAGCGCATCGGCATCGCCCGCGCGCTTGTCCTTGAGCCTGACCTGATCGTGTGCGACGAGCCCGTCAGCGCCCTCGACGTCTCAATCCAGGCACAGGTGCTCAACCTGCTCAAGGAGATCCAGCGCGAGCTTGGCCTGACGCTGCTCTTCATCGCCCACAACATGGCCGTGGTCGAGCACATCAGCGATCGCGTCGCGGTCATGTACCTCGGCCGCGTCGTCGAGCAGGCTACGCGCGACACCGTCTACAGCGATCCGCGCCATCCATATACGAAGGCCCTGATGTCGGCCATTCCGCTACCGGACCCGGACGC
>JBBQEC010000157.1:0-6072 GCA_038320305.1 Candidatus Limnocylindrales bacterium
GATGACTGTTGCGTCCAGCTGGTCCCACCGTCTGTCGTCTTGCGGATGAGTCCACTGTCACCCACGACCCAGCCGGTGTTCAGGTTGACGAACTGGACGCCGCGCAGGACGGCCGCGCCGGATGAAAGCGTTTCCCACGACTGCCCCGCATCGAGAGTCCGAAGGAAGGTGCCTCCCGTTCCAACCGCATATCCGTTGTCGGAGTCGACAAAGGATGTTGCATAAAGGTTGGCCGAGGTACCCGGGGCCTCAGACGTCCAGAACGAACCGCCATCGTTGGTGACGAGCACCGAGCCATAGTCGCCGACCACCTTGCCGTTTGATGAGTCGACGAGACTGACAGCGCGCAGCGTCGTGGTGCCGAGCAGGGGCTGAGACTGATCCAGCCACGTGAGTCCGCCATCCTTGGTGCGTCTGATCGCACCGACCCCACCGACTGCGACGGTGTTACTCGCGTCCAGGCAGCTGACTGCGTACAGGGCGCGCACGGTGCCTCCGAGCCCCGTGACCGCGGTCCAGCTGACGCCGCCATCGACGGTCTTGAAAATCGTCCAACCGGGCGTGGTAGCGGTGCCGACTATGTACCCCGTGAGACCGTCAGGGGCGAATGAAACGGAGCTGAGTGCCGACGTCGTCGGCGACGGCTGCTGCGTCCACGTGCCGCCCCCGTCAAGGGACTTCAGGATCTCGCCCGACGCTCCGACCGCCCAACCTTGGGTTGCTGACACCATCTCCACCCCTGCCAACGCGACTGTGCTTGTGTTGGCTGCCGCCCTCCAGGTCGCTCCACCATTGGTGGTGTAGGCGATGGTGGCGGTGCTCGTTCCCCGGTCTCCAACCGCTACGCCGACGTTGGAGTCGAAGAACGATACGGCCCTGAGGCTGCGGTTGGCCGGAGTGGTGGGTGCGGTTTGGGTGGTCCAGGTGGAGCCGCCATCCGCAGTCCTGCGGATGGTACCGGCGAGACCGACGGCCCAGCCGCGATTCGCATCGACGAATGAGACGCCCGTGAGGTCCCTGACCGTGCCCGAGTTGAGACAATCCCACGTGGAGCCGCCGTCGACGCTCTTCAGGATTACTCCACTGAGGCCTACGGTCCAGCCCGTTTGACTGTCGATCCAGCTGGCCGCCCGCAGGTCGTTGCCTTGGGGAACAGGGTTCTGCCAGTACCAGCTCTTATCGTTTGCAGGACCGGTGGAGATATACGCGGCGGCGACGATCGGCACCATCAATCCCGCCAGAACGACGACAGCAACCAGCCAGGCCCTGCTGCGCGAAAGGCCGGCAATGAAGCGGCGGACCAGCCCTGCCGGATCCATCGCTTTCCTTGCTGTCCTCAGGCCGTCCACCTCCTCGTTTTGGGGCGCATTCACCTGTCGGCCGACAACTTATCGGCGCAACACGAAATGCCCCGCACACACTCGTTCGCGCGCGGAACTGTCTATAGATGGCGATGATTGTACCTGAATACCGACGTTTCTGCAGGTAGTCGCCCTGAAACGGCGGTCGAGAGGGTGAGTGATCCGACCGGTCGAGCCCATGCTGGGCACCTGGGGCGTGTCAGATCAGCGTTCGGGTACGATGACGGCGTTCCTGACGGCGTCTCAGGAGGAGCCGAAACGTGTTGCCAACCCTCGTCTTCGCGATGGTCAGCATCCTGCTCGCGGCGGTGCTCTACACCATCGCGGTCTTCTCGGAAAGAGCCTCGCGGGTGCTCAAGCCCTGGCACCTCGCGCTGTTCTGGGCGGGGTTCGTCTTTGACACGGTCGGCACCTCACTCATGGCCGACATTGCGGGAGGCTGGCGCTTCGACCTCCACGGGATTGTCGGCATGGCGGCGATCGTGCTGATGCTCATCCATTCGGTATGGGCGTCGATCGCGCTCGCGCTCAAGCAGGAGGGCGTGCTACACAGCTTCCACCGGTTCAGCATCGTGGTGTGGGCGCTGTGGATGGTGGCGCTGGTCAGCGGATTCGCGATGGTGATGCTGGGGCGGCAGTAGGCGGTTTTCGCCAGGGACGGGTGCCCACCGAGGCGGCTACCGGACGTTGATGAGGGAGTCGGTGGGCGCATAGGCGTCCGTCATCGCAGGGACATCACCCAACGGCACGATGTTGGAGTAGAGGTCGGCCGAGAACGACGGATACTCCGCGAGCTTCACCCGGCCGTCGACGCGGGCCGATATTCGATCGACGAGTTCGGCCTTGGTCAGGTCGGCGTCGCTCGCCAAGACGATCACGTTGCGACGCTTGTCGGCGTCGCCGTCCTCGGCCAGGCCGATGGGGAATGCCCAGAGGTGGTCGAAGACTCCGCCTGCGGTCCGGTACGTGGTTCGAAAGAGCTTGCTGCTCTCCCCGCTGACGGGGCTGATCACGTTGTAGGCCAGCACTCCGTCGGGAGCCATCCGCGACTTCACTTCGCTCAGAAACTCGGTGGTCGTCAAGTGGAAGGGGAGTGACTCAGCGTAGTAGGCGTCGACGATGATGACGTCGTACGTCTTGCCGGTCGTCTGGACGTAGCGGCGCGCGTCGGCGGTGAACACACCCAGTCGCGGATCGTCGGGAAGGCCGAAGTAGCGCCGCGCAACGTCGACGACCACCGGGTCGATCTCCACACTGTCGATGGCCATGTCGGGGTAGTCGCGCCACCAGCGCTTCGTCACGGCTCCGCCGCCCATCCCCAAGACCAGGACGCGTTTGGCGTCGGGCTTGACCGCCAGAGCCAGGTCGAAGTAGTTGGGGTATTCGATGGTGGACCGATAGCCGTCGGCAAGGTCGATCGCGGACTGGTTGGTGGCATCAAACCGCAGGTGACGTACGTTGTCGGCCTCAGTGACAGTGATGCGGTGGTACTGCGTGTCGGCTCGGAAGAGCACCCGCTCACCGCTCTCGTTGGTCGCCGAGACCGGCGCCACGCGCGCGAGCACCCAGCCGCCGGCAAGTGCGCCGGTAACAACGATCGCGAGGGCCGCCGCCGTTGGCCGAGAGACCCTCCGGCCGGCTCCCGTCGGCCCGGCCGACGCGGGTTGAGAGCGCTCGCCGGCGAGGCGAGGCAGCGCGAGGGCGGCGAGCGCGCAGCCGAAGAGCGTGAAACCGATGGCGACGACGAGCGGCGACAGCGACAGCGCGGGGATGAGCCAGAAGGACGTGGCCAACGTGCCTACGATGCTTCCGGCTGTCGAGATCGCGTAGAGCGAGCCAGCCGAGCGGCCGATCCGCTCGAGTCCGTCGGCGGCCACAAGGCGTACCGCGAGCGGCGATACCGTCGCCAGCAGGAGCGCGGGTAGGAAGAATATCGCCGCCGAGGCTGCGAGCGATCCCAACCTGGGGCCGAGTGTTGCAGCCCAGGGAAGGGCTACCGTAGCGATGAGCGGGGCAAGGACGGTCAGAAGTCCCGCGCCGGCGATCAGCGGGGGAAGCGCCCGGGCGGCACTCACCCGGTCGGCGAGCTGGCCACCCACCCAGTAGCCCAGGCTGAGGGCGAGCATGACAACGGAGATGACGCTTCCCCAGACGAAGATGGAGTTGCCGAGGGCGGGCGCGAGCACTCGAGCCGCGACCAGCTCGAGGGCCATGAGTGCCGCGCCGCAGATGAACACGATTGCCCTGAGCATCGATGAGCCTCCTTGTGTGTTCAGGTTCGCTCTTGAGGATAGCCGCTCCTGTGCCGCTGACCTGGCTGGTCTCTTCGGGCGCGGTACTCTTCGTTGCGGCGGCCTCCGGTGTGTTCTGGGCGAAATCCTGCTACTGAGCGGACTCGGCGGCTAGGTGTTCGCGGATGCGTCGCTCGTGGTCTGGCATCAGCGCGGGGAAGGAGGCCCAGACCCTCTCGGCGATCTCCTCGGCGCGGGCCTCGGTCAAACCGGAGCCGAAACGTACTGGCTGCTCGCCCTTGGCGGCGGTGTAGTCGAAGGAGATGAAGCTATTCGTGCCATCGGATTCGCCCGTGGGTCTGAAGTTGGCGGATCGCTCCAGGGGGTAGCGCCAGGAGAGCCCTAGACCAAGCGCTTCGAAGCGTCGCCGGATGATCTCGCCGCCCACGGTCACTACCTCGCGGCCGTCGATCATCAACAGCAGCACTCCGGCTGCGAAGACGCCACCGAGAGTCCAGCCGGCGAGCCAGATCAGCAGGAATGCCGAGCCGGGCGCGAAGGATGTCCCCATACTGAACAATGCGCGCAGAGCTGAGACTTCACCAACCGCCCAGCCCGCGAGCCACAGGGTCATGAACGCTGCTACGCAGCCGACGCGCGGCACCGGCATCGTGATGCGCAGGCCGTCGGGAGTTGGCTCGATGGTGGGGGTTGTGTGGGCGAGGGCCATGGGAGCAGTATCTCATTCCAAAGGCGTCTCGGTCTGCCGAAAACCTAGTGTCGCGTAACTGACGCGTCTTGACGGTTGGCCTTCTTCAGTATGGTGTCAGCATCCTTCGTCCAGGTGAAGGGCTCGCAGCGGTCGTTCCATGTATCGATGAACCGTCGGATCGCAGCTATGAGGGCTGCCACTGACGGGAAGGTGCCGCGACGGATGGCCTGCCGCGTGATGATCCCGAAGAACACCTCAACGAGGTTCATCCAGCTGCCCGAGGTCGGGGTGAAGTGCAGCTGCACCCGCGGGTTGTGCGCCAACCACTTCTTCACGTCTGCGTGTTTGTGGGTGGCGTAGTTGTCCACGACGACGTGGAGCTCCTGCCCCGGGTAGGCTTTGGCCACCAGCTTCAAGAACTTGAGGAACTCCTCGTGGCGGTGACGGGGATAGCAGACGTCGGTGACACGACCGGTGGCGACCTCGAGTGCGGCGAACAAGGTCGTGGTGCCGTTGCGTTTGTAGTCGTGTGTGCGCCGCTCGGCAAGCCCCGGTCTGATGGGCAGCATGGGCGCCGTGCGGTCCAGCGCCTGGATCTGGGACTTCTCGTCGATGCAGAGCACGACCGCGCTCTCGGGCGGGTCCAGGTAGAGGCCCACGATATCTTTGACCTTGGCGATGAGTTCGGGGTCGGTGGAGAACTTGAAGGTCTCTTGGCGCCACGGCTGGAGCCCATATGCACGCCACACCCTGGCAACCGTCATGTGGCTCACCCGCATGTGAGTGCCGAGCAGTCGTGAGGACCAGTGCGTGATGCCCAGTCTCTCGGGTGGGGGCGCGAGGGTGGCCGCCAGGATGTCCTCACGCATGCACGCCGGCAGCGAGGGGGGCGCTCCCGAGCGCGGCGCGTCCGCGAGCGCATCGAGACCGCCCTGGCTATAGCGCTGTCGCCACAGCACGACCGTGGGTCTCGAGCAGCCGATGCGCTCGGCGATCGCGTGCGCCGGCAGCCCTTCGGCCGCCAGGAGCACGATCCGGGAACGCTCGACCACTCTTGCCGGAGAGGACTTCGCCCGGACCTGGTGCCGAAGAACCTCGGCGTCGTGGGGTGACACGGTGAGGACTCGCGTGTGATTGGCCATGCCTGATTGTCCCAGACGGCATGATAACCGTCAATGGACTTCGGTTACGAGACACTAGCTCAGGTCAGGCAGGGCGTCAGCGACTCGGTAACCATCGCCGCCTGCCGCTTTCGCCCGGTACATCGCGGCGTCGGCCGCCCCAAGGATTAGCTCTGCGTCGCGCGAGCCGTTCTTGCAGAGCATGACGCCGATGGAGATCGTGATGGTCACCCATGAGCCTTCGAGCTCGAATGGCCCTCGTGCCGCCTCGAGCAAGCGCTTGGAGAGCACGGTTGCGTCATCTTCATGGCTCATCTCCGGCATGAGCACCACGAACTCATCTCCGCCCACCCTGCCCAGCGTTTCGTCCTCGCGGAGTGTCGACTCCAGCCGGTGTGCGAGTTCGATGAGAAGACGGTCGCCGGCCGAGTGTCCCAGCGTATCGTTGACGGGTTTGAACCCGTCGATATCGAGGAAGAGCACGCCAAGCAGGGAGCCATGCCGCCGCGCCGCCGCGAGCGCGGTATCAAGCCGATCTCGGAAGAGCATTCGATTGGGCAGCGAAGTCAGTGCGTCGAGTTTGAGCTCGGAAACATCAGAAGCCATCTCGACCACGAACTCGGTCGTCCCGTCAGCTCCCAGCATCG
>JBBQEC010000158.1:0-6026 GCA_038320305.1 Candidatus Limnocylindrales bacterium
GGCGCGTGCTCTTGGCTTCAAGCATGTCGAATCGGGACCGCTCGTGAGGAGCAGCTATCACGCCCGCGACCAGGTGCCCGAGGAGGCCCTCCACCGCCGGTCGGCGCAGCAGGCAGCCCTCGCCGCGAACGGGATGAGCTAAAGGAAACTCGAACCAACCAGGCGCATTTGAGCGCCCGATTGAGGACTTGATGACCACCGAAACCAAAACTCTGCCCGTCACAGCCCGATCGTCGGGTCTTGGGTTGCGCCGCGTGATTCTCGCCTTGGCCGTGGTAGCGGCCGTTTTGATCGTCCTTGCCGTGATCGGTTCGTTCGTCTACGCAAGCACCAACGCCGGTCGCATATTGCCGGGCGTCGCAATCGGCAACGTCAGCGTCGCTGGCCTGACGCCGGAGGCTGCCAGGACGAAGCTGCTCGGCGCCCTTCCTGATGTCTCGGCGGGCGCTCTGACGATCAAGGCCGGCAGCGTCGAACGGACGGTTCCGTACTCGCAGATCAATCGTGCTTACAACCTCACCACGACCATCGATCAGGCGATGAATATCGGTCGCCAGGGCAATCCGCTCGAGCAGCTGGGCGACCAGGTGCGCACGATGTCAACGGGCTTAACGCTCCAGCCTTCGGTCGGCTACGACGCGTCGGCGCTTCAGCAGCAGGTCCAGCAGATCGTCGCGACCGCGCAGATCACGCCAGTCGACGCCACGATCAGCTTCCAGAACGGGCAATACGTTGTCGCGCCCGCTTCGGACGGCCAGCAGGTCGACAGCGCGGCGGTGCTGCGTCAGTCGATCGCCGCGCTGAACAACGACGCCATTGCGGACGTTGCAGTGGCCGTCCCGGCCACGGCCGTCACCGCGGCCGTGACTACGCCGGCTGCCCAGGCATCACTTACGAAATTCGAATCCGTCACGGCCACTCCGCTCGTCCTGACGGTCGGTTCAGCGAACCACACCATCGACTCGGCCATGCTTCGTGGCTGGGTTCATCTCGACGAGACGGCGCCCGGCCAGTGGTCGCTCGTCCTGGATCGCGATCAGATCGACCAGCTCGTCGCAACGCTCAAGACGCAGGTGGACCAGCCCGCCGTCGAGGCACAGTTCAAATTCGATGGTGGCCAGCCGGTCGCCGTCGCCGGCGCGACCGGCTACGTGGTCGATGCGACCGGCTCCGCAGATGCCATCTACAACGCGCTGATCGGTCGTGTCGCGGGCACGCCAGCGGCCCAGGTGACCCTGCCGGTCAGCGCAACGGTGCCCACCCTCTCAACCGGGCAGGCGCAGGCGCTCGTGGCCCGCGTGAAGCTGCTCGGCTCGTGGACCACGCACTATGTGCCGAGCCCCATGAACAACGGCGGCCAGAACATCCGCCGGCCAGCCGACCTGATCAATGGCACTGTCGTTGAGCCCGGCAAGCAGTTCAGCTTCGTCGGTGTCGCAGGCCCGATCACAGAGGCCAACGGTTATGGCAGTGGCGCGGCGATCATCCACGGCAATACCAAGGCAGATGGTGTCCTTGGCGGCGGCCTCTGCTCGGCCTCGACGACGCTCTACAACGCGGCCCTGCGCTCAGGCTTCGAGCTCGACGCGCGGCGCAATCACGCCTACTACATCACGCGCTATCCGGTCGGCCTTGACGCCACGATCTGGATCAGCGGCAACTACGTCCAGGACATGTCGTTCACGAACGACAGCGACTTCCCGATCGTCATCCGCGGCATCAACAAGAAGCGCACGGTCACGTTCGAGATCTGGGGCGTGCCCGACGGTCGTTGGGTCTCGCTGTCAGACCCCAAGGTGTCTGGCCAGCAAGCGGCGACAGAGGTCTATGAGTTCACTGACACGCTGCCGGCGCGCGCCACGAAAGTCGTCGAGTACAGGGCCAACGGCTTCAATTCGGTCGTCGTACGCACGGTGCGCGACGCCAACGGCAACATCATCCACGAGGACACGATCACGTCGTCCTATCGGAGGGTGAACGGCGTCATTTTCGTCGGTCGCTACCAGGGTGACCCGCCCGCCGGCTATCAGTGGCCGGTCAGCCAGGGCATCCCAGGGGTGCCAGGCCCCAGACCTACACCGACACCTACCGACCCAGGCCACACACCCAAGCCAACCGCGACCCCGACGGATCCCGGCCACACGCCGAAGCCGACCAAGACCCCGAAGGCGTCCCAGCCCACAGATGCGCCGACCGAGTCGCCGACGGCGACTTCCACAGAACCGGTCTGATTGAGCGGACCAATGACTGACGAGCTTCGATCCCAGATGGTGCTGCTTCTGTCGGGTGGACAGGCGCACATGACATTCGACGATGCCGTGGCCGAATTCCCGGAATGGGCCATCAATGAACGGGCGCCAAATGTCGACTACACGCCGTGGCATCTAGTCGAGCACCTGCGCCTGACGCAACTCGACATGCTGCGCTACATCGAGGATCCGACCGGCTATGAGTCGGTGCCGTGGCCTGTTGGTTTCTGGCCCGACCCCAAGGCGACGACCGACGCGGCCGGGTTTGCGCGCTCGTGCGACGAGTTCCGTATTGACATGCGCGCAATGCAACAGATCGCCGCGGACGAGAGCCGTGACTTGAGCCTCGTCCTCGACGACACGCCCGGACACACTCCGCTGCGCGGCCTGTTCATCATTGGCAACCACAACAGCTACCACTTGGGCGAGTTCGCTTTGCTGCGCCAGATCATGGGTTCGTGGCCGGCAGGGCATCGCTGAAGAGCGGCGGGCCGGTGGGGCCGAATCCAGCCGCCGTGCCACAATGGCGACCGCATGACAACTGAGACGCAGAGCGTCGCCGCCGTGCCGTCGGCGAGCCGTAACTTTGCGTGGCGCAGATCGGCGCTCGCATTCGGCATCACGCTCATAGCCATAATTGCCTTCGCGGTGGCGTTTGCCGCTGCGTTCGCGGCGTTCCACCAGGGCCGCGTGCTGCCCGGCGTCAGTGTCGGAAGCGTGCCCGTTGCCGGGCTCGACCGCACGGCGGCTGCGGCCACGCTGCGCAGCGAGCTACCGAACCTTGGTTCAGGCGCCCTGACGATCAAGATCGGCAATGAGACCAAGGTCATCCAGTACTCCGATATCGGCCGTGACTACGACCTCAACGCCATGCTCGATTCGGCGCTCGTCGTCGGCCGCGCCGGAGCACCGCCCGAGCAGGTCAGCACGCAGCTGCGCACGCTGATGAGCGGCGTTTCGGTGCCGATCGTCGTCAAATTCGACGCGGCCAAACTGGCGACATTGGCGAGCGACATTGCTTCGGCTGGTCACATGGATCCGGTCGACGCGACAATCGTGCGCACCAACGGCGCCTACCAGGTCACCCCGGCCGTCACAGGTCAGGACGTTGACGCACAGCAGGTTCTGGCCCAGGCGATGTCTGCCCTGGACAGCACCTCGGCGGCGAGCACGAGCATCACCGTGCAGCCAAACGTCATTCAACCAGCCGTGTCGACGGCCCAGGCGCAGGTTGCGGTCGACCAGGCGGATAACGTCGGATCGAAGCCACTGACTGTGACCGTGGCCGGAACAACCCAGACGATCGAACCATCCACGATCAACGGCTGGCTGCATCTGGACCCCGCCGGTACGGGCAGCTGGACACTGACGATCGAACGGGCGCCAATCGACCAGATGGTGAGCCTGATCAAGAGCCAGGTGGACGTCAAGGCGACCAACGCCGGCTACACCTTCGAGGGCAACCAGGCGGTCGTCACGCCGGATGCTCCGGGCAGCGCGCTGGACGCTGCGGGTGCCACGAACGCGATCATCAACGCACTCAACTCACGCGCTCAGGGCCCGGTCTCCGACACAGTCAACCTGAGCATGGCGACGGTGGCACCCGAGTTCACAGTCGACCAGGCGCAGGCGCTTGTCGGGCAGGTCAAACGACTGTCCACTTGGACCACGCACTACATCTCGAGCTCGCACAATGGCTTCGGTCAGAACATCCGCCGGCCCACGAACCTGATCAACGGCACGGTCGTCGAGCCCGGCGCGACATTCGACTTCCTGGACGTCGCGGGACCCATCACCGTCCAGAACGGCTACACGGACGGTGCCGCCATCATCCATGGCAACAGCGTCCTCGACGGCGTCCTGGGTGGTGGCCTGTGTTCCTCGTCGACCACGATGTTCAACGCCGCGCTGCGCGCCGGCTTCGAGATCGGCGCGCGCCGCAACCACGCGTACTACATCGACCGCTACCCGGTCGGACTCGACGCAACAATCTGGGTCAACGGCAGCTACGAGCAGACGATGTCGTTCGTCAACGACTCGCAGTACCCGATCCTCATCCGCGGCATCAACGGCCGCAACTCGGTCACGTTCTCGATCTACGGCGTCCCTGACGGCCGCAGCGTGCACTTGTCGCAGGCCAAGGTGTGGGACGAGAAGCCGTCGTGGACGCAGTACCAGTACACCGACGATACCGCGGACGTCGCATCCGGCGCGAACAAGCGCATCGAGTACCCGTTCGATGGCTTCAACTCGTCCGTCGAGCGCGTCGTGACCGACGCGAGCGGCGCGGTCATCCACGACGACACGTTCCAATCGTCCTACCGACGAGTGATCGGCCTGATTCTCATCGGCTGGCAGCCCGGTGACCCGCCGCCCGGCACAGTCCTCGAACCCGGCAAGCCACCCGACGCGTAGCGTTCCTTTAGGATCGGGGCGTGGCCAACGCGCTGCCCCGCTCCCATCCGCTGACCGAGCTGCACTGCCACCTTGGCGGTGCGGTCGCTCCGGCGATCATGTGGGGCATCGCCCATTCGCAGGGCATCCGGCTGCCGACCAAGGATTACTGGGCCTTCCGTCAGCTGATCACCGTCTCGGCGCGACGCGGCCGTAGCTTCGACGGTTATCTGAAGCTCTTCCATTGGACCGAGCTGATCCAGAGCTCGCCACTCGCGGTTGAGCGCTCAACCTATGAGGTCATCGGCGGCGCGTACCGCAAGAACAACGTGACCACGATGGAGTTGCGCTTCAACCCGATGAAGCGCAACCGTGGCGGCGAGCAGGACCTAGATCACATCATCAGCGCCGCCATCCGCGGCATGGACCGGGCGGTGCTCGAGTACCCCGTCGCGCCCGGCTTGATCCTGTGCCTGGACCGCGCCTTTCCCTACGCCCTGAACGAGATCATCGCCGAGAAGGCGATCGCCTACTCGGATCGCGGCGTCGTCGGCGTGGACATCGCCGGCCCGGAATCTCCCGACTTTCGACCGGCAGATTACAAGCGCCTGTTCGATCGCTGCAGGCGCATGGGTCTCGGAACAACGGTTCACACGGGTGAATCGGGGCCCGTCGAAGAGATCGCCCAGGTCATCGAGCACCTCGAGCCGTCGCGACTCGGCCACGGCGTGAAGGCCGCCTTCGATCCGCGCACGATGGCGATGATCCGTGAACGCGGCATCACCCTCGAGGTGTGTCCCACCTCGAACCTGAACACGCGCGTCGTGTCCAGCTGGGACGAGTTCCGCTGGATCTTCGATACGTTCCGACGCAACGGCGTCAAGTTCACGATCAACACCGACGGCCCCGAGATGCTTCGCACATACATCCGCGACGAGCTGGCGACTCTCGGGAGGCTGGCCATCCTCAGCGTCGAGGAGCAGCAGCAGGTCGCTGAGTGGGCGCGCCAGGCCTCATTCGTGGGCGGAGTGCCCACATTGCCAAAGGCACACGGCAAGCCGCCGAGCCGACGCAAGGTCGAGCGCGAAGAGGCCTGAGGAGGCGCGAAGAGGCCTGAGCCAACGCCATGCGGCGCGAGTTGAGCGTCAATCGTGCGGACGAAGGCGAAGCGTCCACGGCTGGCGCGCCGAGATCGGCGGATCGAGTCGCACGGGCCAGCCGAACGAGCCCTCTGTTAGCCTCACTCCTCGTGGATTTCGAACTGTCACCCGAGCATGAACTGCTCCGCCGAACCATCCGCGACTTCCTGCAACGCGAGGTAGTCGACAAGGTCGACGAACACGAGCAGGAGCGCCGATTCCCGACTGACATCGTTGCCGAGCT
>JBBQEC010000159.1:0-5985 GCA_038320305.1 Candidatus Limnocylindrales bacterium
GCTCGACTGATGCTGACTGCATCGCGCAAATGATCTCCGTCACGCCCTCGTCGCGCCACTTGCCCATGCCGTCCGCGATCTGGTCGACGCTGCCGTAGAGCTGGTCGTTGTCGTTCGCCTCGCCGGTCTGGTCGGAGATCATCAGTCCGGCGCTGACCTCGATCTTCTTCGCGTCGCGTCCGATGGCTGCGCAGGCAGCCTCAAGGTCGCGTCTCTCTGCGCGGAACTCGTCGGTCGGGACGCCGTACCAGACGCTGTTCCAGCGATCGGCATGCTTTGCGACGAGTGCCATCATGCGTGGCTTCGTGCCCGCGATGAGGATCGGTGGCCCGCCCTTGGTCGCCCGCGGTCCCGCTGGCCGGAGCTCGGCGACGCCCTTCGCGAACTCACCATTGAAGTCGGATTTCCCTTCACGCACGAGCGGCACGATGACATTGAGTGACTCTTCGAACAAGCTCACCCGGCGCGCGAAGTTGTAGTCGAACGCGTCGAACTCCGGAGCGTGCCAGCCACTGCCCATGCCAACAACGAAGCGTCCGCCGCTGATCTCGTCGATCGTGTTGCTGATCCACGCGATGAGTCCCGGATTGCGGAACGGGACGCACATCACGAGTGGCCCAAGCTCGACCCGTGTGGTTGCATCGGCGAGCGCGGCGAGGACGCTCATGGCCTCCCACATGCCGCGCAGCTCACCGTCGTTGTCGTAGAAGAGATGGTCGGCGACCCAGATCGAATCGGCGCCGCCCTGCTCGGCCGCGACGGCCATCTCGCGCAACTCTTTGTATGGATGGGCTCGGCGCTCCGGTCCACGTTCACCGATGGGAAGGGCTATTCCTACGCGCATCCGCAGAGATTAGCGATCCGCTGAGGGATCTCGTCGGAGCGTCGAAGAGCGCACCTGATGGCGGAGCGTTAAGTGCGTGGGTCGAGATCCTGTCGCAAGACAACCCGTGCGCGAGATAGCCATGACGATACCGTTCCGTCGGCCACTCCGAACATCAGCGCGATTTCGTGATGTGTGTATCCGTCGAGCACATTCATCAGCAGAGCGGCGCGAACCTTGGGGTCTAACCGCTTCAGCGCTAGCCAAAGGTCGGGATCGGAAGGGTCCGACCATGGCGCAGGCTGGAAACGATGCGAAATCGCGAGCCAGCGCCGCTTGCGACGTAGCTGATTGAAGGCCAAGCGCAGGGCAATTGTGTAGAGCCAGGCTCGGACGTCGATTCCATCGAAGCGGTCCCACGAACGAAACGCCCTTAGATATGCGTCTTGGGCTACGTCCTCCGCCTCACTCGGATTGCCAAGCACCAGCGTCAGACGTCGAACCACTCCGTCGTACAAACAGTTTGTTGCCTCCTGAAACGAGACTTCCGCGTCGGATACCTGAGAAGACCTCGAGATCACCCGCGATGAAACTTGACGACTCACGACGACGCGTCGGCTGGTCACGGCATCGGCGCGCCGCGGCAAGCGCCGATTCCCGTCGCATCAGCGCGTTGGTCGATAATCACGATCAGTTGTCCATCGCTTAAGAAGGCGCCGGGAATTACGTAGCCGTGTTCGGGCGGCGCCGCCTGTTGGCTTGTGTTGCCGTCATTGGAAGGGATCGAACCGGTCTCGACCTGCCAGACCACGTTTGTGAAGCCATGGTCGGCCAGATACGAAGCAGCCTGCGGAGGGCTCATGCATTCGAGCTGAGCGCCGGCCAGAGGTTGGCCTTGATTCTCCGCGCCTTCGTAGCCCCTGACCATCAAAATGCCGGCGACCGCGCCGCCAGCTGCCGTCGCGGCGATCGCGAGGATAAGTACCGGAGCCAGACCGATCGGAGCAAGCAGTCGACCGCGCCGCGAGTGCCGAGCGACATTCGGCGCTGGTCGTCGAGCGCCCGGCACTCTAGCCTCCATTGCTGTTAGTCGGCTATTCAGCTCGTCGTCATTCATGAACATTGCCTCGGTGATCAGGTTCATTCAATACAACACCGCTGGCTGTCTCAACCTTGCACCAATCTGTACGCTCGACGGAAATGGCTGCGCCGACTGCTTACGACCCGACCATCTACCTGGGCTCCGCGCCCCACTACAGGCGCGGTCGACCACCCTATTCGCCAGAGCTCGAGGACACGCTTGTTGGCGAACTCCGCCTGGACGGGCGTGGTCGACTGCTGGACGCAGGCTGCGGGCCGGGCATCCTCACCACTCGCTTGGCAGGCCTGTTCGAGTCAGTCGTTGGAATGGATCCGGACGGCGCGATGCTCGATGAGGGTCGCCGGGCGGCCGATGACGGCGGCTTGACGAACATTTCGTGGGTTCAAGCGCGTGCCGAGGACCTGCCCGACGCGGCACCGGGACCATTCCGGCTAGTGACTTTCGGGCAGTCGTTTCACTGGACGGACGAGCTGCGCGTGGCGGAGACGGTCTACGACATGCTCGAACCGGCCGGCGCGAAGGCGATGATCGTGCACAGCGTCGAAGGCCGACTTCGTCCCGATCCACCGCCCGGACATCCGCCGATTCCGCACGAAGAGCTTCAAGCCTTCGTCGTCCACTACCTGGGACCTGAACGCCGCATGGGGCAGGGACTCGCATCTGTCCGTGACCACAAGTTCGAGGACATTCTCGTCCAGATGCGTTTCGGTGCGCCGCGCGCCGTCCTCGCGCCAGGCGTGCCAGATTTGCTGCGCAACACCGAGAGCGTCATCTCTGGCTATCTGTCCATGTCGTCCTCTGCCCCGCATCTCTTCGGCGATCGCCTCGGGGACTTCGTCGCGGAGGCGCGAGCGCTACTCGACGCAAGGTCCCCCGACGGCCTGTTCTGGGATTGGCCCGGCGACACCGAGATCGTCATAGCCGAGAATCCATGACCCACTGTGGCGCAGGTTCTCCCGTTCGACTAAACCGCTGAGCGCCGTGACGGCTACTAGATAGTGTGATCGACCCGACGGCGGTTGGCGTGTCAGACGCTGACAGCGATCTAAAGGGCGATGACCTCAGCAGCTTCTATGAGGCAGTCGTGCCACACATGGAAAAGATGCGTCGGGTGGCCGCCCGACTCGGCGGAGTCGACAGTCGAGACGACATTGTCCAGGACGCGTTGCTTCAAGCATGGAGCTGTCGAGCTCAGTTCGACGCACGAAAGGGATCGTTGTCGGCGTGGTTGTTGGCCATCACGGCTCATCAGGCGACCAAGATCAGACGCCGACTCTCTACGACTTTTCAGCTCAGAGCCGGTCCGCCTCCGCCTGACGTGGAATCGGCAATCGACGTGCGTGGTGCGCTTCGACGCCTCTCACCTCGGGAAAGGCTCGCTGTTGACTGCTACTACTTCGCGGATCTATCGGTCGCGGAGACAGCTGCCGTGATGGGCTGCGCGGAAGGGACTGTGAAGGCGACGCTGGCGTCGGCTCGTGATCGTCTCCGGATCCTGCTGCGATGATCGACAACGACACGGATCGAGAACTCGACCGATTGCTCAGCGATGCTGGGCAAGAGTGGCGCGCTACCCTGCCAGCTAGTCCCGACCCTTACCCAGCATTGGATCGCCGGGTTTCAGGCCATCGCACCGTCAATCCTCGACGTGTGTTCGCCTCTCTCGCTGGAGTTGTCGCGATTGTCGTTGTGACGGTGCTCGTCGCAGTTTCCCTGCCTTCCACCAACCAGGCGATTGCGAGCGCTACGCAGACAACTTCCACGACTACGCGTCCATCTGCTATCGCCCAAACCCCCCCACCCAGCGCCATCCTCGGACCGTGGCGCCTCATTCTGAAGATTCACCTCAGTGGCGCGGACACCGCATACATGGTCCGCGCGGCAACGACGGATGAGCAGTGGCAGCAGTTGTGGAGGGCGGCCAATCCAAGCGATCCGCCACCCCACGTCGACCTGTCACGCGAGATCGTTGTCTCATTCGCCCACGGTGTCGGCAGCTCCTGTCCCGACCTCCGGCTAGATGACCTGGTCATCGATGTCAATGCCGGGATCATCTACAGCGTCGTCTCAAACCCGCTCGGCGATATCCCGTGCACGGCGGACCTGGCTGGAGCCGTCGTGTTCGTCATCGCAATCGATCGGACCGCTCTACCGGAAAGCCCCTTCGTAGCCCAGCTCGACGTACCCGGACCCTGCGACGGGCTGTCGTGCGCGAGTACCGTCGTTGACGCTGCTCCATCCGCGGAGCCGACTCCTAGCTCGGAGCCCAGCGAGACTCCACTTCCTGCCCCAACCAGCTAACTCGGTCCAGATCTCAGCAGGGCTCCACCCACAGTGGACCGCCGAAGCCGACGCAGCGAAGACATGCGCTCGATAAAGGGCAACGAACTACTCAGCAGCTGTGCGCTCAAGCTAGTGGGATCCTCTCGATCGAGGCAATGGCGGGCACATCACGCTCGCGATCTCGCTCGCGAAAGTTGCCTCCTCCGCCATTGCGGCCCTGATCCTTTGGCGAGATCAAACCGTCGACGGTAATGCCGCGCTAACCCAGCGACTGACCGTTTCGCTGTCTCATGGTCGCGACGCCTGCGATCAAGCCCGCCGTGACCAATGCCCCCGCAAGACCAATGAAGGAATACGGGTTTCCGCATGCCGCGACGCTGCCCTCACAGGGCAGAGTGGAAACGGTGGTTGCTAGCCATAAGCCGCCGATCCCTACAAGGGCACCTGATAGGAAGGCATAGCGCGGACGCACGGTAAGGCCAAGGAAGATCACGGCGGCAACCGCAAGAACCATGCCGATCAGGCTGGTTTCGACGCTCACAACCGCGAGGACAATGCCAAGAGCAGCGCCGAAGAGCCACATTCGCATTGCTGCCAATCCTTTCGCCCCCATGAACTCGGATTTGAGTCTGACTCACCGCGCCGGAGTGTCAAGCGTGGCCTGATGTGTCGAGATGTGTTCAGGGGCTCTAAGCCTCAACCTGCTGTGCGCGCGGACCGCCGCATGATGGGCCCCTAGAGGTGTTCTGCCGTTAACCTAGGCAACGACGTCGGGGTGTAGCGCAGTGGTAGCGCACCTGCTTTGGGAGCAGGGGGTCGCCGGTTCGAATCCGGCCACCCCGACCATTCATAGGAGAGGCGCGCAATGGCCACGACCAACGATCTTTCCGACGTTCTGAGTGACGCGCTCGGTAAGGCGCTCACTCACCACGAAATGCGTCACCACACGCGCCGAAGCGCAGCGCGGGTACCTCCGTCACTCAGCTCAATGCCGCACCTGCGGGCGCTGCTCGCCAGCACGGGCGCCGAGAGCGCGGTTGCACACGAACTTGCCAAGTACATCCATGAGGTCATCCAGGCGGAACTGCGGCGCACGAGAGCCTGACGTTTCGTCGATCTCCTCGTAGGGAGCAAGCGCTGCGGCCCCTGACGTTCTCATATACAACGTAGTTCTATAGCCAGATCGAGGGGAATCTCAGGTGCGCGGATTGCTCGCCGGATGGCGGCTCAGTCTCCGGCGGACACGCGCGGATTGGCCGATCGTGGCCGCAGCGGCACTGATTACGCTCCTCGCCACAACTGTGTTTGCGGCCGGACCGATCTACTCATCGGCTGCGGCCCTGGCCGGCCTGCGACGAACGCTGGACGACTCCCCGGCTACGGAGACCAGCGTCCAGGTCTCGCTCTATGCGGCACCCGACTACATCGCCGGCGTCGATGGCGACGTGCAGTCCGACATGCAGGCAGCTCTCATGCCGCTCTCGGCCCCGATCACCCGCGACGGACGAGCCAGCGCGACGCTCGCGCTCCCAGCCGTGGTGGGCGAAGCGAGTGATCGCGCTGCACTGGGCTTCCTGGACGGTTTGCCCGACCACGCACACCTGGTGCAGGGCGCATGGCCGGCGGCAAGCGACCCCTCCGACGCGCTTCAGGTGGTGGTCGTTGATACGGTCGCGGCGGACCTGAACCTGTCCATTGACGACCAGCTGACCGTCGTCGCACCGAGCGTCGATCAGCCAGCGACGGTGCCGATCCGCCTGGTCGGCACCTTCGCGGT
>JBBQEC010000160.1:0-5985 GCA_038320305.1 Candidatus Limnocylindrales bacterium
CATCACTATCGGCGTGGTGGGCCTCGGGTCGATCGGCCGGCGCGTCGCGGAGCTTGCGCTGACATTTGGCTCGCGCGTGATCGCGACCCGCCGTCAGTCGGGAACGACGGATGGGCTGACCGGCGACATTGAGATTCTGCCGTCCGAACAGCTTGCGGATCTCATGAGCCGCTGCGACTTCACCGTCCTGGCGCTGCCGCTTACGACAGGCACCGAAGGAATGTTCGACGCCAGCCTGTTGAGCCACGCCAAGCGGGGCTCGTGGCTGATCAACGTCGCCCGAGGCGCTCTTATCGACGACCGGGCACTTCTGCGTGCGGTCAACGAAGGTCCCCTTGGTGGCGCCGTGCTCGACGCGTTCCGTGATGAGCCATTGCCGGCCGATTCAGCGCTGTACAGCTCGCCTAACATCATCGTCACGCCGCATACATCATGGTCCAGCGGCCGCGTCCTCGATCGCAGCATCGAGCTCTTCTGTGACAACCTGCGCAGGTTCAGCAGAGGCGAGCCGCTGCTCAACCTGGTCGATCCGCGCGCTGGTTACTGAGGGCTATTAACCTCCGCCGGTGCAGGTAGCGATTGTCGGTCTGACCCGATCGGGTAAGACGACCGTGTTCAACACGTTGACTCGGGGCGAGGCCGACACAGGCGGATTTGGCGGAATGACCGTCAACGTGGGTGTGGTCAAGGTCCCCGACGAGCGACTGACCAAGCTGACAGAGCTTTTCAAGCCAAAGCGCGAAGTGCCGGCGGACGTGACCTATGTCGACCTGCCGGCGCCTCCACTTTCGGTTGACGGTCGCGAGGCGGCCGAGATTCCTGCCGATCAGCTCGCGCGGTTGCGCAACGCCGACGAGCTCCTCCACGTCGTCCGCGCGTTCGAGAACCCCGCCGTGGCGCGTGCGGATGGTGCGCTCGACCCGATGCGCGATGTCGAGAGTCTTGACCTTGAGTTCATTCTGGCCGACCTGGGCGTGATCGAGAAGCGCATCGAGCGCCTCCAGACGCAGGGCCGGCACGGCACTCCCGCCGAGCGCGAAGCGAACGATCGCGAGCTGGCCGTGCTCGAGACGCTCGCGCCGCCGCTGCGTGAGGGCACGCCGATTCGCGACCTGGATCTGTCAGAGGATGACGCGAAGCGTATACGCGGTTTCCGCTTCCTCACGGAGAAGCCGGTCCTCGTCCTGCTCAACGTCGGCGATAACGACGTTCCACGTAGCGCCCAGATCGTGTCCGACTTCGCTGCGCGCTACAGGCACCAGCAATCCGGCGTCGAGGCTCTCTCCGCCCGGATCGAGATGGAGATCGGCCAGCTCGATGAGGAAGAGGCGGCCATTTTTCGCTCCGACCTGGGCCTGACCGAGTCGAGCCTCGAGAAGATCATCCGTGACAGCTACCGATTGCTCGGGCTGATCTCCTTTTTCACTGCCGGCCCGGACGAGACGCGCGCCTGGACGATCCCCGCCGGATCAACGGCCGTCGACGCGGCAGGCGCGATCCACTCGGATCTCGCGCGCGGCTTCATCCGCGCCGAGATCGTCGAGTACGACGACCTGATCAAACTTGGGTCATTTCCCGAGGCGCGCAAGGTCGCCAAGCTGCGCTCGGAAGGCAAGGACTACTTGATGAAAGACGGCGAGGTCGTCGAGATCAGATTTAACGTCTGAACTCGACTCGCGTCAGTCGCGGTAGGGCCGGTCCTCAGGCTCGACTTCGACGAGCATGGTGCGGAAGTCCTCTTCTTCTGTGGGGATCCTCGCCGCGCGCTCATCGACCGGAGTTGCCGCCGTCTCACCTTCCTCGGCCGAAACACGCGCCGCGGCCCTGAGGCTGGACTCGACATGGACGAAGCCGTGCTTGCGCTCGAGCTCGGCGGCGATCGCCTCGATCAGGGAGTCCTCTTCGAAGTGGCTGATTACCGCTTCGCGGGCCTCGAGGACAAGGTCGAGGAACTCGCTCTCGTCATACTCGGAGTCGTGAGCAAGGAAGAGGTTGGCAAGGATTTCGTCGTCCGACTCGGACAGCTCGTAGAAGTACACGGTTTCTCCGGTGCGAAATGGCTGATTCGAGTATAGAGAAGCCCGATTCACGGCCCGTGCTGGTCGTCGTTGGTGCGGCCACGCGCGATGTCGCCCCGGATGATGCGCGGGGCTGGAGGCTGGGCGGCGGCGTTACGTACTCCGCCATGGCCGCGGCCGAGCTGGGCGTTCAGGTTCGAGCCCTGGTCGGTGTCGACGAAGTCGCCAGCACCGCCTCGGAGCTCGACACGCTCCGCGGCGCTGGTGTGGACGTGCGGCTGGTCGAGCTGGCCAGCGGTCCCGTGTTCGACAACCGCCGGACCCCGTCGGGCCGCCAGCAGTTCGCGATTGCCGCAAGCGATCTGTTGCCGTTCGCTGCTTTGCCGGATTCATGGCGAGCACCACACTCCGCGCTGCTCGCACCTGTCGCGGGCGAGCTGGCCGAGGAGTGGGCAACGGCATTCGCGCCCGCGACCTTTGTGACCCTTGGCGCTCAGGGACTGCTGCGCCGTCTCCATCCTGGTCAGGAGGTTGTGCGGCTCGCCTTGGAGCACGGCCCGATCATCCAGCGCGCCAACGCCGTCGCTCTCAGCCGCGAGGATGTTGCTGCCGGCGCGCCGCCGATCCGCGAGTGGACGTGGCCCGGCCAGCACGTGCTGATCACGCATGGCAGGCGCGGCTCGCTCGATCTGACGCGCACGCAAGCCGGATTGACGGGCCGCTTCATGCCGCCGCTGCCGCAGCGCAAAGCGATCGACCCTACCGGCGCTGGTGACACATTCATTGCCGCCTGGACAGCCGCGCGTTTGCTCGTGGGTGACGGGTGGCGTCCACTCGCCATCGCCTCGGTCATGTCCAGCCTGGCGGTGTTGACGACATCTCTTGTCGAAATGCCGACGCGAGCGGACGTGTGTCTCGAGCTGATCCGTCTGCGGGCGAGTTGAGGGATCTGGAGACTAGGCCGACTCGGCGCCCATGAACGTCCAGGCTGGGCACGAGCTTTCGAGCACCTGACGATGGTGCTCCCACTGGTCGAGGCCAATGTGCTCGGGCGCGAATAACTCGACCGGACGACTGCGAAAGAGCCGATAGCCCCATCGGAACCCGACGACCGGGAACAGCAGCCTCGTGTGGACGACGTCCGGTACGGCCACGAGAAACGCTTCCGCAATCCAGTCGCCGTCGGGGTGGTCCGGGTTAGCCGGAAAGTCCGACAGCGTGGGCAGGTAGCCGAACGTGTACAGCGGTGAGCCCTCGAAAATCGGTGGGCCATCCACGGAGGCCACTACATCGCCGCTATCGTCGTGCCGCTCGATCACCTGCACCCAGCCCATCCATGCGCGCGCGCCACGGCCTGCGTACACAAGCGCGGCCGTCAGCACGGGAAACCCATGGAACCGAGGCGGGTCGTAGCCGATGGCTACCAGCCCGTGCCCAAGCTCCTCTGGATCGTCGTTCGCCGTCACCTCCACGTGAACCGTTCCGACACGGTCACGCAGGCGAAACGGGATGTCGAGTACGGCTGGAGGTGATTTGACAACGCGATTGGTCACTGGCGTGATGACGATAACTCAGGCCGTGCAGATCACGCCGCCCAGATCACGCCACGCGGTTGAGTCGCCGCTTCCGGAAGTTGAGGCGCGTCAGCCTGGGAAGGCGCCGTTCCAGGTCGCGTTCGACGGCATGCATCGGCTCGCCCCACGCACGTGCGCGACCTGCGACTGAGGCCGCCTCATGACATGCCTGCTGCGCACCAACGATGTCGCGTTGAGCGTGCTCGCGATAGCGGGCGACCTGCAGCCAGGCAACGGCAGCGCCGGGTCCACCTCGGCGGGCGATTTCCAGCCAGGCTTCGATCGCATCCTCGCGACGTCCGAGCCGTGAGAGGAGTCGCGCTCTCTCGGCAGAGAGCTGCCGGTGCATCACCGCGCTCGTGGGCCGCCGCACTGTCCACGCATCCGGCCTCAGCGCGTGGTCGACGACACGAAGCGCATCGGCGTGGCTCTTGCGTCGCGCATATGCACGCGAGAGTCCGAAGAGATCGCCGGGTTGGAAGCGATCGAGACCACCGGTGGACAGCTCACTGACAAGCAATCCGAGCGAGACGATGTCCTGCCTGTTGTGGTCGAGAACATCACGTAGCAGGATTCCCTGTCGTGACCGGAGGTAGCTGAAGAATCGGTCGGGGATAAAGGCACCGGACAGGTCGCCCTCGCGCCGAACGCCACAAACCCCGGCTTCTACCGTTGCGAGTCGCGCGCTGCCAAGCCGATGTTTCCAGAGCTGGCGGGCAATCGGCAGCAGGTCGAGATGGCCGGCAGTGAGTGGGGGAGGCCTGCCGTGGAGCCTGTAGCGGGCGACGATCAGCGGCCAGTCGAATGAGCGGCCGTTGTAGGTCACGAGCCAGGTCTCCGGCGTGATCAGTTCTGTCAGCAGGTCCAGTAACGAGCGTTCGTCTGCGTGATCAGGCAGAAGCAGCTGTCTCACGTGCATCAAATCGCCGTCCCACCAGCCCAGCCCGACCAGAAATGCGAGTGTTCCCGCGGCAGTTGCCAGCCCCGTCGTCTCGAGGTCAAAGCACAACAGCGGCGCGTCAAGCGGGACCCCAAATGGGAGTGCGGCCAGCGCCTCTCGGTCAATCGCGACATCCGCGGTGGCGTCAAAGACGGCAATGCCACGCGTCGCGTGACCGCCAAGCTCCGACGCCAGCCGCGCACCATGATCGATTCGCGGCCGCTTCTCGACAGCGGGGCGAGCTGGCGCCTGTCTGAGTCGGTCCAGCCGTCGGGAAAGGACGTGCGTTTCCATGTGCGATTCGCAGCCTGACCGGCGTCCTTGCCAGCTAGGTTGTCACGCCGCCTTTGACTTTGACCGAGCCGCGTCGCCGGCCAGCATCCTGAGAAGCTTTCGCGTCACCGACTTTGCGCCGCCGTTCGAGTCAACACGCGGTCCGACGCAGGCCGGACAGCCCTCGTCGCAGCCACATGCCTCGACGAGGCTGAGGGCACCTGCGATCAGCTCGGCGTGACGCTCGTAGAGGCGCGCGGCGAGTCCGACTCCGCCAGGTACCGAGTCGTACAGGTAGATGATCGGTAGCTCGGCATGCGGCGAGCGGACCTGGGCAACCATGCCGATGTCGTGCGGATCGGCCATGAGCAGCACGCTGGCAACAGTCTGCATCGCGCGGCCGGCGCCGGTCAGCGCCATGTCCAGGTCGTCGCGCCGCCACGAGTCGAATTCCGGCGCCAGCGCGACCCAGTACGAGGTGGTATGCAGCTCGATCTCGGGCAGGTGGATCTTCCCCCAGCCCAGGTTTTCGTGCGTCTCCAAACGAAGCTTCTTGAAGAGCGTCGCAATCGACGAGACCATGACCTCGCCGTGCGCCCGTTCGGCCGCGGACGCGGGTGCCGATGCGAACGTCTCCAGGGGTTTGAGGGTCACCGCCAGCAGCGCCTGCGTGTAGTAGTCGGTGTCGGCCGGCGTCACATAGGCCTTGCGCTCGTCCCAGTCGAGGTGGTCGACGTGGTATTGGCGCGTTTCGTGGATATAGATGGCCTGGTCGTGCACAAGCACCGGCGCGGCAAACAGGTCAACCTCGCCGATGACGATGGGTCGGGGATGTCCGGTCGTGTCGATGATCACGACGTTCTCCGGCGCACCGACCCTGAGCGACACCTCTGACGCGGGGAAATTTTCGCTGGCCCAGTACCAGCGATCGTCGTCGGCCAGACGCACGTGGCCTTCCTCGGCCAGGAATGCGAGCAGATCATCCGTTGGCACGCCACTGAGCGAATCGCCCGAATCGAAGGGCATCTCGAACGTGGCGGCGCGAACGTGGGCAAGCAGAACATGCAGGTTGGTCGGGTCGATCCGCGCTTCTTCCGGAGACGCGTCGAACAGGTAGTCAGGATGGTTGGCCACGAACTGATCTACAGCACTGGCGCCCGCAACGAGGATTGCGACGCTT
>JBBQEC010000161.1:0-5984 GCA_038320305.1 Candidatus Limnocylindrales bacterium
CTCGGTGTTCACTCAGCGTCTCCATTCGTGGTGGCGTGAACCGACAGTGCATCTCGCACGGCCTCTTCCGCTTGCTCGGTGCGAATCTTGTTCGCGCGCCAGTCGCGGAACCAGACGTCCACAAAGCGCGAGCCGGTCTCATCCGAGCGCACGGCAACGACCGCAAGGCTCTGGCGGCCGAGAATCGCCACGCTTACAGCCGCTAGTGCCACAACGAGCAAAGCGTAGACCAGCGGAATCGACGGATCGTCGACTACCGAGAGGCGCGCGTAGCTTCCCACGCCGAGAAGCCGCAGCTTTGAGCCATCGGGGAGTTCGATTTCGTCCCCGGCAAAGAGGGTTTTGTCAGCGATGACCGGTCCCCCGCCTTCTGGACGCAGAAGGAACGTCGCTTGGGGAGCGGCCGTCTGTGAGGATCCAGATGCTGCCTGGATCTGCTTCAGCGGCACGGTGACGGAGCCGAGAACGGCGGCCTCGGCAGGGTCGGGCGAGTCCAGAGTGAACTCGGCAGCCGTGCTGCCCGATGCGGTGGTGTCGTCCACATCAACGATCAGGTTGATTCGCTCCCCCGCCTTACCGTCCTTGGACACAAGAGCGAACGAAGGCGAGAGCCCGATTTCCCCGGGATGGATCAAGAGCGACCCGTAACGCATCGGGTTGTTGGGATAGAGAACCTGGCTGGCGGCGACGCTACCATCCGGCCGCAGAATCGAGACAGTGGGAGCGGGGCCCCGGTCGATGGCGTCAATGATGTATTCGCGATCGATCCTGTCGACCCTAATAGCCAAGGGCGGCTGCCTGAAACGGTGTAGCGCGCCCTGCTCAAGCAGGCCGTAGGACTCAGCAGTGAGCGGGCGAGAATCGCTCACCGGAACACCCATGAGCCCCTCGGCGCGAGTCATCTGGACCACGAACATGACCAGGATCAGGGCGAACAGTGCCCAGTGGAACACGGGGCTAGCAAACACGGCCCAGGGGCGAGAGACGGCCACAACCATGCCATCGCGTTCTCGGACGCGGAGTCCCGTGCCACGAAACGCGCCCGAGACCGCGACGAGGGGCTCCTGAGCGTCGGCTGCGGGCACCTCGACGCTGAATGTGGGCCGAGCCGCCAACTGTCGCGCGTCAGCAACGCTGATCCCGCGCAGCAGACGGTTCCGGTGAGTCGCCACCTTGGTCCGTCTCCACGCGCACACCATGGTCGAGGCCGCCAACAGCAGCAGCATCGCCACGAAAATCGGCGACGAATACGCCCGATGCAGCGAGGAGATGGCCGCGACGCCTTCAGCGAGCGGATGCGCGAGCGCCCACTCTGCGACCGCAGTGGTCTTGGCGTCGCCTTGCGGAACGATCGTTCCGATGAACGACCATACGCCGACGATGAGCAGCAGCATCGCTGCAACTTTGGGCGAAGCCAGCCATGTGGCCAGGCTGCGTCTTGACCTCGCCACTCTAGACTACCTCGCCAGTTGCACCATCGAGAGCGAGGCGCGGCGCGGCGCTATTTGATGGGGACACTGGATGTGGCCTCGACCGAGTGGACAACCCAGTTGTCCTTGAGCTTCACCACGGTGTAGGTCGTGTCGTAGGAAGCATTCAAAGCCGGCGTGGTGTACTTGCCTGTCTTGGTGCTGATGTAGCGGTACACCCAACTCTCACTCATGCTCACCGTAGCGGTGTCGCCCTTGGACTCCCAGTCCTTCAGCTTTGCGTCCAGTAGGCGCTGATCGATTGCCCTGCCCTCCTGGAGGTTGTACATCACATAGGAGTTGACCCGCACCTCCTCGTACGGATCGAAGGTCTTTGATGCGACATCCGAGTTGAGAACTCGATACGCATACGAGATCCACAGCAGATACGAATAGACTGCCGTGCGGGGCTCCTTGAGTGCGGGAGGAGGGGGCTGCTGCCCGGGCGGAGGGGTCGTCGCGGGGAACTGGCCGGCCGTCATCTCGACTGAGCGGGTGCCGGTGTCAGTGCCAGCGGCCTGCGAGCCTCCAGAACAGCCCGATAGCAGCGCCCCGCCGAGCAAGGCGGCCACGATTAGGGCGGCCATGACAAGCGAGCCGAGCCACTGCGACCTGCTGTGCATCACTGGAGTCCCTTCGCGAAGTGAGTCGTTGGAGCGCGGCATGATCAGCCGCTGCGTCGGAGATTGTATCTTTGCAGTATGGAGAACTTGTGGCGCACCAAAGACACTCGCGCCGTCTCCACCGCGAAGCGAATCGGGTGGCGCGCCGTCTCGGTGATGTTTGCGGTGCATGTATAGCAACAGGGCGTGTTCTTCGCGCACGCGCTGATGGCGGCCGTGTCGCGGGCCACATAAGCGAGGGCGCGGCTGAGACCATCGTGCCTCAGCGAGGCGATGGCAGGCAGATCGACGCAGCAGGCCAGATCGCCGTTCGCCCGTATGTCGAGAAACACGCGACCCGCATCGCATGACCCGATCGACTGACCTTCCACGTACTTCGCCGCGACGTCGTAGTAGCCGCTGTACTCCCAAAGAGGCTCGCCGGCCCGACGAAGCTTCGCAAGGTTCCGGAACATCTCCGACATCTCACTCCGCTCATCGTCTGACGCCGAGAAAGCCGCATCCTCGGCACGGTGAGCGAGCCCGGAGCCTTGTATCACCGGGAACACCGACATACCAAGACCGCGCTGCTTCGCGAAGGCGAGGATGTCGAGTATCTCGTCACGATTGACTCGGCTCATCGTCACATTGAGCTTGGCCGGCAGGCGTCGCGGTGCGGCCGCAATTGCGTCCAGGGTCTCCAGAACCCTCGCCAGAGAGTCGGTGCCCCGCAGCTGCGCGTAACGGTCGCGATCCAGTGAGTCGAGGCTCACAGCAAGTTGCAATAGACCGGAGCACGATGCCAATCGCTCGATCAGCTCCGGGGTCAGCAGCGTGCCATTCGTGTTGATTGAGTAAAGGAACCCGAGGCGGTCGAGCACCGCAAGCATCTCGAAGATGTCCGGCCTGAGGAAGGGCTCCCCGCCGGAGACCTCGATGGCGGCGACACCAACGGCCCGTAGCTGGGTCATCATCACGGCGATCTCATCGACTGACATCTCGTCGGAAGGCGTTGCCCACACGCCGCACATCGGGCACCGCTGGGTACACCGGTTGGTGACGTTGAAACTGACGAAGGTCAGTTCACGCCTCCTCATACGCCACGCAATGTTCGCGAGTTTAGAGAGTCGCATTACCCTACTACCGGACCGTGTCATCGGATGGAATCAGGTAGTCGCCCACCTGGGTCACGATGGGCCGCAGGTATGCGAAGTCCAACGCGCGACCAATCGCCAACGGGTAGAGCAGCAGCGATGTGACGAGAACAATGGACCCGTACGCCCACATGACTCTCCTGCCAAAGCGCCGAGAGAGCGCCGAAATCACCGAGCCGAGAATCCCGGCCGCAAACGGAATGACCGCGGTTGCGGAGAGCGCCCAGATGGGGCGCGAGGTGAACACCAGCGGCAGGTACGCCGCGGAGAAGAACAGCAGCAGCAGCGTGTCTCGGCGGCGCTGCTCGGCGCTCAGTAGGGAGTAGCCCAGCGCCGGTAGCACCGCGAGCCACACTAAGGGATTGCCTACCGCGACCGAGAGATACACCTGGTGCGAGGCGTTGATGGCAACTTCGTCGTGGCCGTAGAAAGGTCGCAGGAACCACCACATCGCCTTGTTGTTCGCGCGAAACCCGACCGCGGGACGCGAGAACGTCGACATCGCGTCCACGAGAGAGGCCTGGTAGCGGGCCCACTCGGACAGGTCGTATCCTCGTCCGAACCACGGGATGTAGGTGAGCAGGTAAATCAGAAACGGCAGCGGGCCCAGCGACACAACGGCCACCAGCCCGTCGGCCACATTCCGCCGCTTCCATGCCGAGTACAGCAGGAGCGCGACCGCGAGCGCCGCAAGCGGGACCGCGTAGAACTTCTCGGCGGCGCCGAGGCCGAAGGAGAGTCCGGCCAGCGGGACGAACCACCGCCATGACCGCGTGTCCTCGGCCCGGAGCGCCTCGACCGTCAGCCACGTGCCAAGGACGGCAAAGAATACGGCGTGCACGTCGTTGATGCCCTGGCGGGAGTACACGATCTGCACGCCGTCGAGCGCCACCAGGAAGGCGGCGATCAGGCCAGCTCGGTCGTCTCGGGAAGCGCGACGAACGAGCAGTCCGGTGACCGCGACGATCAAGGTCCCGAACAGCAGGCTGAGTCCCTTCACGCCGAGGACGGATCCGCCGAACAGCTGGGTGGTCACGAAGACCGTCAGATTGCGAAGGACCGGGTGGTGCGCCATCGTCGGCCAGGCCTGCCCGTGGAGTGTGTAGAGCCAGGCGGTCCACGCGACCTGCGCGTCATCGGCTGTTGGAGGCTGGCTGCCGATCCATGCGATACGAAGGACCGCCCCCAGCACGGTGATCAGGGCGAGGATGGTGATGAAGCGCTTTCCGGGAAGCGTTCTCACTTTGGCACCCGCTGACGCAGCAGCTCAGCCGCGCGGTCCAACCTGGCACGAGCGGCTTCGGGGACATCGGTCGCGTCGGTGGACCGGTTCAGCGTCACAAACGAGTAAGTGAGAGGCGACGCGTCGAGCAGCTCGATGAGCCCCTCCGGTGTACCGCTCACAAAGTAGGAAGCATCGATGTTGAGCGCGACGGGCCCGGTGGGCGCCGCAGGGAAACGGTCACCGATCAGTCGCACATAACCGTCGTCGTTCGCGGTGATTGAAGAGCCGTCCGGAGCGATGCCCGGGAAGCCCTTTTCTCGACCTACGCTGACCTTATCGGACAGGTCGGTTGGCATCACCACGTAGGTCACCGAGCGGGCGACGCCGGTCTTAGCGGCGACCCATATGATGCTGCGGTGCTCAACGGACGTGCGGAATACGTCCTGGAGGTCCTTGTGCGGGACCGGCCAGCCAGTAGACTGGGGGATTGCTCCCGGCGGATAGGCGTAGCCCAGATCGCGCGTCACATCGATGAGATGGACGCCGTGCAGCCCCGCCGTGTTCCAGGCGTCCAGCAGCTCTCGGGAGTCCTGCACCACGAACGGAGGCGGAGTCGGTGTGGGAGCGGTGCGTTCGGCGACTCCAAAACGGTCGAGAGCCACCAGCGAGATGACGAGCGCCAGCCCGATGGCCAGCGAGAATCCCACCGCGAAGCGAATGCCGACGCCGGTGGCGCCGAGTGAGTGCGGTGGGGTGTCCGCGTCGCAGCCGACGACATCGATCGTGCGTGCGTTTCCCTGTCGTGTGCGCTGCATGGTGGCAGTGTACCGAGCGTGGCGGTGCGTGTCGAACAAACCTCAGCGGCCGCGCGCGAGGTCGCGTGTTGCGCCGCCGATCATCTGGGACGAAGTCGCCATGCAGTGCCGAGTATCCTCAACGCATCGGGCAACGGAACCAGTTTCGAAGCACTCCCTGAGTGTCGCTTGTCGTAGCTGACCGGGACCTCGGTGATTCGGGCTTCCAGCCGGCGGGCCTCGCACAGCATCTCCGTCTCGATCTCGAACCCCTCGGCGTGGAGGTCCATGCGATCGAGCGTCGCCTTCGAGAGAGCCCGGTAGCCTGACAAGACGTCAGAGCAGCGCGTGCCGAGCATCGCATTCACCGCACGGGTGATGATCAGGTTCGCCGTGTGCCGAAACGGCACGAACGAGTGCTGCGACGGACTGCTCAGCCGCTCGCCCACCACCATGTCCGCCTCTCCGCTGAGAACAGGCCCGACCACCGCCGGCGCCTGGCCGGGATCATAGGTGGCGTCGCCGTCAATGAACAGCACCACCTCGGCCGTGATCTCTGCGAGCGCCGCGCGGACCGCATTGCCTTTCCCCAGCGCGTCCACCGCAATCACCTCGGCTTCTAGCGCCGTGGCTGTCGATGCAGTCGCATCAGTGGAAGCGTTGTCGATCACCACGATCCGAGCGCCGGGCAAACTGTCCGAGAAGCCCTGAATCACTGCTGCGATGGTGCGAGCTTCGTT
>JBBQEC010000162.1:0-5955 GCA_038320305.1 Candidatus Limnocylindrales bacterium
CCCTGCCCAGCACATACGGGGCGGGCGGGCTGACACCGTCAGGCGAGACCCAGGCCGGTTGGTGGAAGATCGAATACCAGGTCAGCGGCGGTAACGACACGACTACCTGGCAGGTCGGTATCCGCGGCAGCCCAGTCCACCTCGTGGTGCCGTAGGTCAGACGCGAGGCGCCACGGCGCTCCGCCGGTCCGTCCCTCGGCCGTCGCTCAATCGGAAACAGGCGCGACGTTCCAGCTGACTCTCGAAGTCAACGACGTCGACGTCACCATGCTCAACGGCCCGATGAATTCGCCGCTCATCTGCCAGGATCCTGAAGACGATTCAGCGCGTCTCCACAGGCCGGTCGAGCGCCTCGGCGAGATAGTCCTCGACCATCTCGCGCGTCTCGCCGATCGATCCATCGGTCGACAGCACGCGCACCCTGACCCGACCCTCCAGGTCCTCGCCGAGGCGTCGAGCGAGATCGTCGCCCTGGGTAGCCAGTCGGCGGTCAATGTCATCTGCCGACGCCCCGCGCCCAGCTAGCCGAGCGCGTTGGGTCGACGGCGTGCAATCGACGATCCAAACCTCATGACAACGGTCAGCCAGGCCGCCTTCGGCGAGCTTGATCGCTTCGACGGTTGCGAACGGAACTCGATCGCGCGTCGCGCTTTCGATGTGCTGATCCACGAGCACTCGCACGCGCGGGTGGACGATCCTCTCCAGATCGGCAAGTGCTGCCGCGTCGCTGAAGACGACCTTGGCCATGGCCGTACGATCCAGGTGGCCGTGCTCGTCCAAGACCGCGTCACCGAACCTCGCACGGATCTCAGGCAGTGCCGTGCTGCCGGGTGCGGTCGCCTCTCGCGCGAGGTCGTCGGCATCGATGACGACACCGCCGACATCGCGCAGGAATCCCGCAACGGTGGACTTGCCGCAGCCGATGGGTCCGGTCAACCCGATCAGGACAGGCGGACTGTCATCGTCCTTAGGCCAGCCCTCGAGTGGCGGAATCATCTTGGCGCCTGCTCTGCGAGCACGAGCCACGCCTCCTCGGCCTGGACGAGTGCCGTGCTGACGTCCGCAAGCTCGCTGGAAACGCGGCGCATCTCGACGAAATTGGCCTGAATGCCTGGGTCTCCAAGAGCCAGCTCGAGCTGGCTCTTGCGCAGGCCGAGCCGCGTCAGATCGTCCTCGACGACTTGCCGGCGGCGACGATAGGCGTCCTTCGACAACACGAGACGCGCTGGCCGCGCTGCCAGCTTGGGGGTCGGCGGGGCAGGCACCGCCTGTTTCGCTGAGACCGGCGCGGCATCCGATCTGGCCCGCTCGAGGGTGCGGGCAACGGACCAGCCCTCCGCGACTGCCGCACGCCACTCTCCGAAGCCACCCGGAAAGCGCGCCACGCGCGACAAGGCACCCGACTCGCCTTCTTCCACGACCCACAGCTCGGTGCATACGGCATCGAGCAAGCGTCGATCGTGGGAAACGAGGATGACCGTGCCGGCGGCGTCGCGCAGGAACGATTCGAGCGCTTCACGAGCCGGAATATCGAGGTGGTTCGTCGGCTCGTCAAGGAGCAGCAGGTTGGCCGCCTGGAGACCGACAAGGGCCAGCTCCAATCGCGATCGCTCACCACCGGACAGCTGCTCGACCGGCTTGAACACGTCCTCCCCACGGAACAGGAAGCGGGCGAGGTACGCGCGCGCCGGGCCCTGGTCCAGCCCACCACCGTTGCTCAATGCCTCGAGCACGGTCGTGCCGGGCAGCGGCGCCTGGCGAATCTGTGCGAGGTAGCCGGTCCGCACACCATGGCCCAGCTCGAGCCAGCCGTCGAGCGGCGCGAGCTCGCCGCCAACGGTACGCAGCAGCGTCGTCTTGCCGGCGCCGTTCGGGCCGACGAGTCCGATGCGCGAGCCGCGACGGGCTTCGAGGCGCTCGACCCGAACCACCGGCTTGCCCGGGTAGCCACTGACAAGCGACTCGATCCGGACGGCTATCTCGCTGGACCGCGCAGCCGCGCCGCGAATCACGCCGCTGAGTGCGAGGACACCCGTCTTGTGTCGCTGTGGGGCGGCAGTCTGGAGCTCGAGGAGCGCCTCGAGCCGGCCCTCGTGTTCGTGCATCTTAGGGAACTTCCGATGGCTCCGATAGCGCTGGACCAATTCGCGCTCGCGCGCAATCTGCTCGGCGAGGGTGCCCTCGTCCTTGTGCGCGCGCAGATCGCGTTCCTCACGTTGCTTGGCGTAGCCGGAATAGTTGCCGCGGAAGACCGTCAGTCGCCTGTCACGCAACTCCCAGATGCGGTCTGCGACGCCGTCGAGGAAGGCGCGGTCATGCGACGTGACGAGCAGTGCGCCCGGCCGTTGGGAGAGCGCCTGCTCCAGCCATTCGATCGCCGTCAAATCGAGGTGGTTGGTCGGCTCGTCGAGCATGAGCAGGTCAATCTCGGCGACGAGCAACCTGGCCAGCGCGGCGCGCGTCTGCTGGCCGCCAGAGAGCTGTGTCGGAGGTCGCTCCCAATCGGAGCGCTCGAAGCCAAGTCCCGACAGCGCGGCATCCACGCGGATGTCGAGCGTGTAGCCGGCCCTGTGGTCAAACGCCTCGCGTAAGTGGGCGTACTCGTGTGACTGGACCGCCTCGGCGCCGGCCGCCTCGAGCTCCGTCAGACGGCGCTCCATCTGTTCGAGCTCATGTGCTCCGCTCCGGACGGCGGCGCGCAGCGACGGCGCACCGATGAACGCCGCGTCGAGATTCGATTCCTGTGTCAGCAGGCCAATCTTGAGCCCTGCCTTGCGCGTCACCTCGCCGGCGTCCGGCCCTTCGAGTCCGGAGGCGATGCGCAGCAGCGTCGTCTTGCCGGCGCCGTTCGCGCCAACGAGGCCGATGCGGTCACCGTGCGCGATAGCGGCACTGATCGAGTCGAGAATGACGAACGTGCCGATCTCGCGGCGCACGCCGGCCAGCCGCAGAATGGCCATGATCAGCGCATCTCGGCGAGCATCTTGTCCGTGCCCGGCGTGCGCTCACGCTGCGGCAGGCGCTGGCACCAGGAACAGAAATGAGTGCTGCGCGCGCCGACCACGATGCGCCGCGTGGGCCGGCCGCAGCGCGGACAGGGCAGGCCGGTGCGTCCATAGACGTTCAGGAAATGCTGCATGTTGCCCGCACCGGCAGGAGCGCGATACGAGTCAATAGACGATCCGCGGCGCTCGATGCCCTCGCTCAGCACGGCGCGCACCGATTCGTACAGCTCTCGTTCCTGATGAGCGTCGAGGGCCGCGCCGCTGCGCAACGGATGCAGCCGGGAGCGCCAGAGGGCCTCGTCGGCATAGATATTGCCGACGCCGGCGATGAAGCCCTGGTCCATGAGCAGTGTCTTGAGGCGCGCCTTGCGTCGCCTGATCCGCTTTCGAAAATCCCCCAGCGTGAAAGCGTCGTCGAGCGGCTCCGGGCCGAAAGCCGCGAAAAGATCACCCGTCTCCCCCGCTCCGAGCACTGTGCCCGCTTCATCGCGCCGATAGAGACCCATGCGCCCGAACTTGCGCGGGTCGCGCATGCGCAGCTCGTTGCCGTCGTCGAGGGTGAAGATGAAGTGGACGTGCCTGTCCGACGCGGACCCGATCGGCACCACGTGCAGGTAGCCGGTCATCTTGACCTGGATCGCGAGCACGGCCTCGTCGCCGATGGTGTCCGCGCCCTCCTGGCCCGTGAGCGAGACCACGATCCACTTCGCGCGCCGATCGACCGACAGGACTGTTCGTCCGCGAATCTGCTCGACGAACTGTTCGGGAGTCGGGCGCTTGACCTGCCGCGGCCAATCGAACCATGCGCCGGTGATCGTTCGGCCCTCGAACAGCGGTCGCAGCTCACGGGCGATGGTTTCGACTTCGGGTAACTCTGGCATGGGTCCGCGAGTTTATGCGGCGCGGCGGTCGGCTCGCGTTTCCGCCAACACTTGCCGTACTACGGCCACTGATATATCGTTCAGTGAGATATGACTGAGTCGACGACTATGCGATCGCGCGATCCGGCGCTGCTCATCCTTGCCAGCCTGGCCAACGGGCCGCGCCACGGCTATGCCATGATCGACGATATCGAGCGGGCCGCAGGCGTGAAGCTCGGCCCAGGCACTCTCTACGGTGCAATCGCCCGTCTTGAGCAACGCCAGCTCATTGAGCCCGTCGAGTCAGCGGACAGGCGCCGTCCGTACCGGCTGACAGCGACCGGAGCGGCCGTGCTTGACAAGGAAGTCGTCGCGCTCGAGCGAGTGGTCCTCCTCGCGAGTCGCACTGTCGCCCATGAATGAGGACAGGTCAGCCGCCTTGCTGTTGCGGCTCTTTCCCCCCGAGTGGCGATCCCGCTATGGAGCCGAATTCCGTGAGCTTCTGGACCAAACCGGCATCTCGGCCGGCGTGGCCTTCGACGTTCTGGTTTGCGCCGTGGACGCTCGCCTGCACCCCTCGACAAACATGAGGATGCCGCTGATGATCGAACGACTTCGCCACCATGAATTGGTCATCTTCGTCTGCTGGGTGATCGTTGCCGTGGCCGGGGTGGGGTTCGCCAAGCTGACCGAGGGTCCGCCGCTCAGCCCGCTATTCCTCGATGCCAGCATTCCGAACCTTGCTTACGACATCGTGCTCGTCGGCGCGCTCGTGAGCCTTGTGGGACTTCTCGTCGCCGGCGTCCCGATCGCTACTGCAATTGCCATGGACGCATTCCGTCGCCGGCGCTGGGGCCAGCTCGCGTTGCTGGCAACGCCTGTCGTGGCTGGGCTCGCGTGGTTCGGTGTAACGAACGCCATTTCCGGTGTCGCCTTCAGGGTTGATGACGACGTGCCGAAGACCCTGATGCTGGGGGTCTGGCTCGGCGCGGGACTCCTGGCCGTGGCCGTGAGCTGCATCGCCTTGGCCGTCGCAGCTCGCAACAGCACCGTCGATGCGCGCATGTATCGGCGTGCCATCAATCCTGCGCGCCTTACCGTTGCAGGGATGGTAGGCGTGACCGCCTCCCTCACCTTATGGGGCCTCACGCTCTTCGTCGGCGACCCATACGACTTCTTCGGTTTCAGTGGCCTGCTCTCAACCAGCACTGCGCTGAGCTGGGGACTGTTGGCCATTGCGGCTGCCGCGGCGACGCTTGTTGCACTCCGCGCGGCGAGCCAGTTGCGGACGGGGACCGCTAAAGCGGCTTAAGCGAGTCCCAGTCGGCACCGCTCTTGATGTCGACGGTGAGCGGCACATCGAGCTTGACGGCGCCTTCCATCTCCTCGCGCACGATCGCCGCGATGGTGTGCAGCTCGGACGTGGGCACCTCGAGCAGCAGCTCGTCATGGACCTGGAGAAGGATGCGTGCGCGCGTGTCCGACTTCATCAGCCGGTCGAAGAGCCGGATCATGGCGATCTTGGCGATGTCTGCGGCCGTGCCCTGGATGGGCATGTTGATGGCCATCCGCTCGCCGGCGCCGCGGAGCGACTGGTTACGCGCTTGTAGCTCTGGGATCCAGCGCCGCCGGCCGAACAGTGTCGACACGTAGCCCTGCTCGCGCGCGATCTCCTTGATATGCATCATGTAGTAGCTGATGCCCGAGTAAGCCGCGAAGTACGAGTTGATGAACTCCTGCGCGGCCTGACGCGAGATGTTGGCCCGGCTAGACAGCCCGAAGTCGCTCATGCCGTAGGCGAGCCCGAAGTTGACCATCTTGGCCATCGAGCGCTCGTCGGCGTTCACATCGGCAGGATCCTTGTGCAGGACGAGCGCCGCCGTTTCGCGGTGGATGTCGACGCGGCGCTCAAACGCCTCTCTGAGGTGAACGTCACCCGAAACGTGGGCCATGATGCGGAGCTCGATCTGGCTGTAGTCGGCTGCCAGCAGGACAACGTCATCGGCGCCGGCGACGAACGTGTGGCGGATGCGCCGGCCAAGCTCCGAGCGAATGGGGATGTTCTGCAGGTTCGGATCGGTCGAGCTCAG
>JBBQEC010000163.1:0-5953 GCA_038320305.1 Candidatus Limnocylindrales bacterium
CACGGAGATCAACTTTCCCCAGGTGACCGTGATGGGCACCGAGAACGCGATCCTGGCCGCCACGCTTGCCGAGGGCACATCAGTGATCAGGCCCGCCGCCCGGGAGCCCGAGGTGGACGACCTGATCCTGCTTCTGCAGAAAATGGGCGCCGAGGTTGAGCGCACGGATCCGGACACGATCGTCATCGAGGGCCAGCGCCGACTCCGTGGCACGGAGCACCGCGTCATGGCCGATCGCATCGAAGCGGGCACGTTCGTCGTCGCAGCGGCCGTCACGGGTGGTGACATGACCATCGAGTCCGCGCCGTGCGAGCACCTTGGCACGTTCCTCGATGTCGTGTCGGAAATCGGCGTCCCCGTCGCCTGCGGCCGCGACACGATCGAAGTCCATTGCGATCCGGACATCCGCGGCGCGTTTCGATCGCGCGACATCGAGACAGCTCCATATCCCGGTCTCGCCACGGACCTGCAGTCGCCAACGTCGGTGCTGCTCAGCCAGGCAAACGGCAAGAGCCAGCTCTACGAGACGATCTTCGAGGACCGCCTGGAGTGGCTCTCGGAGCTACGCAAGCTCGGCGCGCAAGTCGAGCTGCTCGACACGCATCACGCATCGATCGCCGGTCCATCGCAGCTTCGAGGCGCTGAGGTCGAGATGGGCGATCTCCGCGCGGGAGCCTCTCTGATTCTGGGCGCATTGGCGGCGGAGGGGACGAGCCTGATTCACGGCGCGCACCACGTTCGGCGGGGGTATGAGAACATCGAAGGCAAGTTCCTCGATCTCGGTGCGCAGATCGAGCGTGTCTCGGAAGGGGCTGGCGTTACCGGCAGATGAAAATCGGAATTGATCTCGGCACGGCCAACATCCTTGTCTACGTAAAGGGCAAGGGCATCGTCGCGCGCGAACCAAGCGTCGTCGCCGTCAGCGATGACAACCACATCGTCGCGGTCGGCGCGGAAGCGCGCGAGATGATCGGCCGTACGCCGGGCAACATCACAGCGATCCGGCCGATGAAGGACGGTGTCATTGCCGACTACGTCATCACCGAGGCGATGCTGCGCTACTTCATCAAGAAGGCTGGTCGCTCGTTCACCAAGCCGGATGTGATGATCAGCGTTCCATCTGGCGTGACGAGCGTCGAGAAGCGCGCCGTGCGCGACGCGGCTCTGAAGGCCGGCGCGCGCGAGGCCTATCTGATCGAGGAGCCGCTGGCAGCCGCAATCGGGGCCAACGTGCCCATTTCCGGCGCGTCGGGCAACCTCATCATCGACATCGGTGGCGGAACGTCGGAGATCGCGGTCATCTCCCTCGGCGGCATCGTCGTTGCACGCTCCGTTCGCGTGGGCGGCAATCGCTTCGACGAGGCGATCGCCAACTACGTGCGCAAGAAGTACAACGTCATGATCGGCGACCGCACGGCCGAAGAGGTCAAGATCCAGATCGGAACCGCGCTACCGCTCGAGCGTGAGCTGCACATGGAGGTCCGTGGCCGCGATTTGATCGCAGGCCTGCCGCGGACCGTGCCGCTGACCAGCTCCGAGGTCATGGAGGCGCTCGAGGCGCCGCTCCAGCAGATCGTCGGGGCGGTCCGAGGCGTGCTCGAGGAGACACCGCCCGAGTTGTCGAGCGACATCATCGACAAGGGCATGGTCATGAGCGGCGGCGGAGCGCTGCTGCGCAATATCGACAAGCTCCTGACACAGGTGACGGGCGTTCCGTGCCACGTTGCCGAGAACGCGCTCAATTGCGTCGCCCTCGGCACAGGATTGGCGCTCGAGCATTTCGAGTTCTTCCGGAAGTCGCTCGTACAGAAGATCTGAGTACCGACGCTCCGGGCGGCACTGTCCGCTCCCTGGCCGATCTTCACTGTCACACGTCCGCGTCATTCGATTCGCTGTCTCGGCCCGAGCAGGTCGCGCGCGTTGCGGGCGAGCGCGGCCTGACGCACCTTGCGATTACTGACCACGACCGCGTCGACGGAGCACTTCGCGCGCGCGACGCGGCGCCAGACGGGCTGATGATCATCATTGGCCAGGAGGTGCGTACCACCACGGGCGACCTGATCGCGTTATACGTTGAGAAGCCGATTCCGCCCGGACTGGCGCCATACGAGGCAGCGCAGGCTATCCGCGAGCAAGGCGGTGTCGTTGGCGTTGCCCATCCCTTTGACCGCTTCCGCGCCGGCGCCGGCCGCAAGGGTTGGGAAGATGAGCTGGACCGAGTTATCCCGCTGCTCGACTACGTCGAGGCGTGGAATGCGCGACTGATGGTCGGCGACGGCAACAGACAGGCCGCGGAATTCGCCAAGTCTCACGACCTTCCTGGCATCGCAGCCTCCGACGCGCACGCGATCATGGAAGTCGGCGTCGCCTACACGATCCTCGAAAGATCCATCGACAGCGCCGAGCAGTTCCGGGCTGCCCTCATGGCTGGCCCCAAGATGGTCACAGGGCATGGTTCGCGATTGATCAGGTTGGGTATGCCCTTGGCCAAGGTCGTGCAGCACATGCGCGGCAATCGGCGCGTGAACGTGCCATGAGCTCCGACAAGCCACGCCGCGCCAGCGACGCCGAGGACGCTGCTCCCACGGAAGCTGGCCCCACGGCAGCCGGTGCTGAGGAGCAGATCCCCGACTTTCCGCTCGTCCACGAAGAAAGCTCACCGCCGCCGCCGCTCTCGCGCAGGTTGCGCGACCCGCGCACGATCTTTTCGATCGTCCTGCCGATCGTCCTGCTCATCCTCATCGCGGCGACCGTCGGCAATATCGATTTCCAGACGCTCATCTCCAGCATCGCGAGCGCGAATCCATGGCTGCTGCTGGCCGCTGTCGGCGTCTACTACCTCGGCTTCCCGCTGCGCGGGTATCGCTGGACGCTGCTGTTGCGCGGAGCTGGGACCGAGGTTCGGGTGCGCGATTCGACCGAGATCATCTTCATCAGCTGGCTGGTCAACTGCCTTGTGCCAGCCAAGTTGGGCGATGTCTATCGCGCGTACCTGCTCCGACTCAACGTCGCCGTTTCGCTGAGTCGGACGTTCGGAACGGTCTTCATCGAACGGATCTTTGACCTCTTCGCGATCGTGTTCCTTGGTCTGGCGGCTGGGTTCTGGAGCTTCCGGAACGGAATGTCTCCGGAAGTCCAGCTCGTCTTTGCCATAGGCCTCGTCGTTGTCGGTGTCCTCGCCCTGGGACTCTTCTTCGTGCGTAACTTCGGCCGTCGAGTCATCAACCGCTTGCCGCTGCCCGCGCGCATGGTCGAGTTCTACGAACGCTTCGAAGAAGGGGTTTTCTCGATCGAGCCACGGCGCCTTCCGTGGCTGGCCATCGTTACCGCACTCATATGGGCGACGGAGGCGATGCGCTTGTATCTGGTCATCCTGGCCCTTGGTTTCGACTTCCCCATCGGCATATCCGGCGCTTTCTTCGTCGCCCTCATCTCGTCGCTGCTGACCGCTATCCCATTTACCCCGGCAGGGCTCGGCATCGTCGAAGGCGGAGTGGTTTACATCCTGCACACCTTTTACGGTGCGACAACGACCGAGGCGCTGGCCATCGTTCTTGTCGACCGCGCCATCAGCGTCCTATCCGTGATCGTCTTCGGCAGCATCGCGTACGTCGTCTCGGACAAGACGAAGGGGCCGCGACCGGCCGCGTCGACCGCGGAGACGGCGGCCAGCTAGTCAGACAAGCGACAATGCCGGTCGAACGAGTCGACCGGCATCGCGTAACGGGCGCCGGAGGCTCGGCGGCCGGGTGTGCTGTTCTTGAGTAGTGGAGCGAGGCCGTCGCGGCAGCCGCGATCAGTTGCGGTTGGGCATCCTTGCGACGAGCGCCGGCCCGGGCTGTGGAGTTCCCTGTCGAGTTGCCTGTCCGTTCTGCCGCGCGGCGGCGAGGCGGCGCATGCGCAGCGCGAGGTAGTACTCCATGACCTGGCGGACCTGTGGTTCGCTGAGCAGATCGTCTGAGCGAAGCGCGTACTCGACGCGTGCCGTCGGGTGACTCGTCGACGACTGGACGAGGCCGAAGTAATGCGGCGTCTCAGTCTCGTCGCGCAACTCACGAAGTCCACGCGCGAGCTTTGTCGCGGTTCCGAGTGACGGAGTGCGATCACCGCGCACCAGCCGGGAAATCGTCGAGTGATCGACGCCGGACTGTTGCGCAAGCTGGCGCTGCGACATCTTCTTCGCCTTGAGCTGGGTCCGCAGCCATTCGTTGAAGGCCCGGCCGTTTTGCACGCTCATTGAGCAGAATTCTCCAGTGGCCGACGGACGGCTCTCCCTCGATGTTGGGCCGCTTGGATGGGCGACAAGGCGCATGATCCGGTGCGTACGTGTTGCCCGATATAGGCCCTTGGTACGGCCTGCGCGCGCACGACCGGGTTAACGAACGATTAGCCCGATGGAGGAGCGGTTCGGGTGCGCGAACCGTGCACCTCAAATGCTTCGCGAGGGAGCTGTCCGGGCGTTTCGCCCTCGATCAGCTGGCGGGCACGATCGAGGTTGATCTGGTCATAGCCGACATCCATGCCCGGCGTCTCGAGAAACGTCGGCAGAGTCGCCAACCACGGGTGGGTGAGCATCTCGCGCATGCCGTCCGAGCCCATCTGACCTGCAGCGATGTGCTCATGGCGATCGATACGCGAGCCCAGGGTCGTACGTGAGTCGTTGAGATGGAGCATGAGCACGTGCTCGCGGCCGATCAGGGCATCGATGCGCCGCACGAGCTCGTCGACGCCCCGCTCATTAGAAAGGTCGTACCCGGCGCCCCACAGGTGAGCCGTGTCCAGACAGATGCCGAGCCGCTCGAGCGGAAGACCGCTACCGTCCGCGGCGCCGACGATGTCGGCAAGATCCTCGAGCGTGGCACCTATCCCGTCGCCGCTGCCGGCGGAGTTCTCGAGCACGAGCCGCGGCATGCGTGATCCATCGCCACTGGCTTCCTCTGACGGCGCTTCGTCCAGTACGGCCCGGAGGCCGTCGATCAGGCGCGCAATGCCCGCCTCCCGACCCATTCCTCGGTGCGATCCAATGTGCATAACGACATAACCCGCACCGTACTGCCGCGCGACGCGCAGCTCGTTACTGACGGTGGCGACAGATTTGCGCCAGAAGTCCTCGTCCGACGCACACAGGTTGATCAGGTAAGGGGCGTGAACCGAGATAGATGCCACGCCAGCCGCGCGCAGACTCTCGCGAAACTCGGCCAGCGCCTTGGGCGGCTCCTGGCGACGGCGCCAGGCGGTTGGGTTGTCGGTCCAGATCTGGACTGCCGTCGCACCGATCTCAGCAGCTCGTGCTGCCGCCTTCGTCAGACCGGCGCCGAGGGGCAAGTGCGGGCCGAGCAGACGCACAGGCTCGTCCTCACCAGGGTCATCCACGAGCCGATCGTAGAAGCCGCGCTTGATTTGAGGGTCATCGAGAAGTTTGACGTTCGTCAAACTCAAGGCGTATTGTGCTCAAATGGATGCTGAACTGCTGGTCGCGCTCAAAGCTCTATCCGACGCATCACGCCTGCGCATAGTCGGCCTGCTGGCGGATGGCAAACCGCTGCCGGTCGAGGAGCTCGCCCGGCGCCTCTCACTCAGCCCGGGCACCGTCGTTCATCACCTCAACCGGCTGCGCGAGGCGCGCCTCGTCGAATCGACGCCTCGGCGACCCTACGTCGACTATTCGCTGCGTCTCGGCAGGCTGTCCGAGATTGGCGCAGACCTCGGCCGCCTGGCACACGAACAGGCGGGTGATGACGCGCCTGTGGGAGCGCCGGAATGGGCGAGCGCCGAGGAAGCGAAGGTCCTCCGCTCGTTTTTCGAGAACGGTCTGCTGACGAGCATCCCGGCGCAAAGGTCCAAGCGCATCGTCGTGCTGCACTATCTCGCCGATACGGTCTTCGAGCGCAAGCATCGATATCCCGAAAAGGAAGTGAACCAGCGTCTCGGCGCAGTTCACCCGGATCCCGCC
>JBBQEC010000164.1:0-5936 GCA_038320305.1 Candidatus Limnocylindrales bacterium
TGCGACCACGCGGGTCGAGCTTGGGCCACTCGTGATGTGCGTCCCGTTTCGCAATCCAGGCCTGATCGCGTGGATCAGCAACACGATCGACGAGATCAGCGGCGGCCGCTTCGTTGTTGGCCTGGGCAGTGGCTGGCACGCTCCGGAGTTCGATGCGTTCGACTACAACTTCGCTCGGCGGGTGAGCGTGTTCGAGGAGTCGCTCAACGTCATCGTGCCGCTCCTGCGTGAAGGTAAATCCGACTTCGACGGTGAGTTTGCGAAGGGCGTCGCCGAGCTCCGACCAGCGGGACCGCGGGCGGCCAAGGGCGGGCCACCGATCCTCATCGCGGGCACGAAGCCACGCATGATGGCCCTCGTCGCAAAGCACGCCGATCGCTGGAACAGCGTCTGGTACGGCGTCCCGACTGACGAGTTTCGCGCGGAAAGACGCGACCATGAGGCTGCCTGCGCAGCCATCGGACGGGACCCGAAAGAAATCGAGGTCAGCGCCGGACTGATGATCGCCGACCAGACCGGCGAGCCGAACGACAACGACCAGCTCTACGGCAGCGTCGACCAGATCGCGGACGGCATGGGCAAGTGGCGCGACGAGGGCGTGACGGAGATCATTTGCGCGATGCAGTCAGCATCAGTCGAGCAGGTCGGCAAGATCACGGAGGCCGCCAAGCAGGTTCGCTAGCGACGCAACGGCCTACGATGCGCCAATGAAAGCGGGTCAGGTCCGGGCGCTGGGCCGCTTCCTGCTCGTGGCTTTACCAAGCCTCGCGCTCGCCACGATCGCTGTGAGCGTGCTCCAGGATGGATTCGGCGTACCAAATCCGTCCGCGGTCTACCTGGTTGCTGTCGTGGCCACGGCCATCGCGTCCGGCACGCTCGGGGCGATAGCCACCGCGGTCGCCTCGTTCGTGCTCTACAACTACCTCTTCACGGAGCCACGCTACACGCTGTCGATGCACGAGCCGGGTGTGTGGCTAAGCGTTGTCCTGCTGCTGTTCGTGGGCGTGGTCGTGGGTCAACTGGCCGCCATGCAACGCGATCGGGCCGAGCTGGCCACTCGACGCGAGCGCGAAGCGCGTGCCCTTTTCTCCGTCAGTCGCGCGCTGGCCACGCGTGAATCGATCGACCTCGTTCTGGGCGACATCGCACGCGCACTGGAGCGCGACGCCCATATGGAGCAGGTCGTCGTAACCATCGGAGCCGGAGACAACCCCGCGGTGGGTTTCGAGAGTCACGGCGTTATCAACCAACTGCGCCGGATGCCGGGTGAGGCACCGCCCGAATGGGTACGCGTGCATCAGCCCGCCGCTCGTCAACGACCACGGATCGACGACAGCACTGCACCGATTGAGATCTACCGGGTGCTGATCGACTCTGGAAGCGAGGCGATCGGATCAATGTGGGCCATCAGATCACGTGGCGCCGGGGCGCCGGGAGCTGATGAGACACGCCTCCTGACTGCCGCGGCAGATCAACTTGGCCAGGCCATTGCACACGACCGGATGGCGACCGAGGCTCGGTCGGCAGAGGTCGCGCGCGCAAGCGATGCACTCAAGTCGGCACTGCTGCAATCCGTTTCGCACGATCTGCGCACGCCACTCGCGACGATTCGTGCCGCGGCGGGCACGCTCCGTTCTGATTCCAGCTCTGATGCACGAGCGCGCCGCGAAAGCATCGAGGCGATTGATCGCGAGGTCGAATACCTGAACCGCCTCGTCAGCAATCTGCTCGATTTGAGCCGCATCGAAGCAGGCGTCATACGTGCGGCGCTCGACACGTTTGAGCTCGACGACCTGATCGGGGCGACCGTGGACCGGCTTGGTGGCAGGCTCGACGGTTGGCACATCGAGGATCGTGTTGGTCCAGAGTTGATCGAGGCGGACCCGGTCTTCTTCGAGGCGACGGTAAGCAACGTCGTGGAGAACGCGATTCGGCACACGCCACTCGGGACGACCATCCGCATCAGTGCACAGCAATCCCAGGTGCCCGGTCCGGCGCCAACCGTGCTGCTGACCGTCGAGGACTCCGGGCCGGGCGTCCCAGATCGATCGTTCGAGCAGCTCTTTGACAAGTTCTACCGCGTCCCGGGACGACGCGCCTCGCGCAGTGGCACGGGCATCGGACTGGCCGTCGCTCGGGGATTGATCGAGGCGATGGGCGGTCGCATCAGCGCGCGCCGCTCGGAACTGGGGGGCCTGGCCATCGACATCGAATTGCGCGGTGCTCGGGTGCCCGCAGAGTTGGCATCGGCGGCCACTCCGTGACAGTCCACGAGCGTCAGCCAGGTCCAACCGTGCTCGTGGTCGAGGACGACGACGAGACGCGCGCGGCGCTGACGCGTGAGCTATCCGGGCGCGGGTATCGCGTCGTCGAGGCCGGTGACGGTCGGTCTGCGTTACGTCGCTGGGCTTCGCGCCGACCAGATGTCGTGCTCCTTGACCTTGGCCTGCCGGACATGGACGGCGTCGACGTCATCGTCCGCATGCGGCGCGAGGCAAACACGCCGATCGTGATCCTGTCCGGTCGTTATGACGAGCGCGAGAAGGTCGAGGCGCTCGATCGCGGCGCCGACGACTATGTGACGAAACCATTTGGCGTGGATGAGCTGAACGCCCGTCTGCGCGTCGCACTGCGTCGGTCGGGCGGGTCGTCAGCAGACGACAAGGGTCGCTTGTCCGTCGGAGAGCTCGTACTCGACAGCAGTGTTCACGAAGTCCGCGTCGCCGGTCAGCGCGTGGACCTGACGCCGCGTGAATTCGAGATTCTGCGGGTGTTGCTGGCACAGTCCGGGCGGATCGTGACGAAGGGCCATCTTCTGCGCGCCGTGTGGGGTGAGGCATATCGCGGCGAAGACAGCTACGTCTACGTTCACGTGAGCCAGTTGCGACGCAAGCTGGCAGCGGCCGATCCAACGGGCCAGCTTCACGATTTGATCGTCACTGAACCTGGCGTTGGGTACCGAATCGCCGCCGAGAATCCTTAGTCGAACTTAAGTGCCGGGCACGTGTCGAACGGCCTTTTCCTCTTGAGGGCGACGCGCACGCTCGAAGGGTGGAAACATCAATCCGGCCCATTTCTCAGCGCGCGATGGCGCGTGGCCGCGAGCGCGAGCTGCGCCTAGCCCGCGAGGCGATCGCGATGGTCGCCTCGGGCGCGACGCCGCGCGTGGTCATCGCGGGCATTCGTCATGGGAACGAGATCCTCGAGTCTGCCCGGCGCATTGGACTTGCTTCCGGGGTTCGCGTCAATCCACTCCGCCAGCCAGAAAACGACGCCGCAGACCTGGTCATCGAACCCATCTTTGAATGACCGCGTCGCCTGAGGGCGCGAATCTGTTCGATACACACGTGTCGCGATCGGCGTCGTCATCGTGCTGGCCATCGCAGCCATCAACCTGCGCGGCATCCGGGAGAGCGGGCTCGATTTCAGCATCCCGTTGTACGGCTATCGCGCGGCGATGTTCGGCGTTCTCGCGATCGGCATGGTGCGGTTTACGACCGGGACGATGCCCGTCTACAGGCGGCCCCACACGGTCGTGGTCAACGTGCCCTACCGCCGCGACGACCAAGAATCGATTCTGACTGAACCGCTCCCAAAACCTTAGGGCGGCTTTAGACGAATTCAGCCGCCGGCCCGAGTTCTCGCTTGGCCCCGTGAGAGACGCTGATGTGATGGACTGCGCCGCCCGGAAGTGACCGACACCGACCAGCAGGCCGGCGGCCCCCTGCGCGGCCGTCGGCCGGGCGATCGGCGCTTTCGCGTGGAGCGCCCACACGCTCCCTATTTTCGATACACCGGCGAGCGCACACTAGTTGCAAAGCAAGCGGCGTCTCTGCCGCGCACGCCGTTCGGGCTGGCCGTGGCGCGAGTCCGTCACACGGTCTTCGGCAAGCCGCTGTCGAACGCGGACGAGGCTTCGGAACGCCTGAGCGTGGGCACGGGCCTGCCCGTCTTCGCGTCGGACAACATCTCTTCTTCCGCATACGCCACTGAAGAGATCATGAGGGTGCTCGTGTTCGCCGGGGCTGGCGCCCTGGTGCTGACTTTGCCCATCACCGTGGTCGTGGTGGTCGTGCTCGCAATCGTCGTCACGAGCTACCGCCAGACGATCGCCGCATATCCGAAGGGCGGCGGCTCGTACATCGTCGCCTCGGACAACCTCGGCACGTTGCCAGGCCTGGCTGCGGCCGCGGCGATCCTGACCGACTACGTCCTCACCGTCGCCGTGTCGACCGCAGCTGGCGTTGCTGCATTGACGTCCGTTTTTCCGGAGTTGTACGACTACCGCGTCCCCATCTGCGTGACGCTCGTCGTCCTGCTCGCGATGGTGAATCTCCGCGGAATTCGGGAGAGCGGCCTGATCTTCAGCGCTCCGACTTACATCTATCTGGTCGCGATCTTCGGGCTGCTCGCTTTCGGCTTTTTCCGCTTCGCGACTGGAACGATGCCCACCTATACGCCCCCGGCAGACTGGCTCGTCACCCAGGCCCAGCCTCTGGGGTGGCTGCTGATCCTGCGCGCATTTGCATCCGGCTCGGTGGCATTGACGGGCACCGAGGCCGTGGCCGACGGGGTGCCTGCGTTCAAACCCCCCGAAGCGCAAAACGCCAGGGTCGTCCTCGCCATGATGGGCATCTTCTTTGGCCTCATCTTCCTGGGCATCAGCTTCCTCGTTGGTCAGCTCGGGATCATCCCCGATCCGACCGAACAGGAAACTGTGATCAGCCAGGTCACACGTACCTTCATGGGCGCCGGTTCGCCCTACCACTACCTCGTGCAGCTATCGACGGCCGTTCTGCTGGTGCTCGCGGCGAACACCTCGTTCGCCGATTTCCCGCGCCTCTCGAGCTTCCTTGCGCGCGATGGATTCCTGCCTCGCGTGTTCCAGTTCCGTGGCGACCGCCTCGCGTTCAACAGCGGCATCCTGTTGTTGACGAGCGTCGCGGTCGTGCTGCTGATCGGCTTCGGCGCCAGCGTGAGCGCGCTCATTCCGCTGTACACGGTCGGCGTCTTCATCGCCTTCACGCTGAGCCAGTCGGGCATGGTCAAGCGCTGGTGGAAGTTGCGCTCCACGGAGCATGGCTGGCGGCGCAAGGCGACGATCAACGGCATCGGCGCGATCACGACAGGAGTCGTCGCCATAGAGGTGGCCGCATCGAAGCTGCTTCTTGGGGCATGGGTGGTGCTGCTGCTCATCCCCGTGTTAATGGTCATGATGCTGCTGATCAAACGTCAGTACACGTCCTCTGCCGAGCAGCTCGCAGTGCGGCCGGACGTGCGCTTGCCAGGGCCACACCGCGAGGAGCGCGTCGTGGTCCCCGTGCCGGGCATCAATCGTGCCGTTGTCCAGGCACTCAACGTGGCGCGCTCAGTCGCCCATGACGTGCTCGCCGTCCTCGTTACCGACAACCCAGAGGAGGCCGCAGCCATGCGCGAGCGGTGGGAGATTCAACTGCCGGAGGTGCCCCTGGTCATCGTCGAGTCGCCATATCGAACGATCGTCAATCCGCTGCTCGCTTATCTGGACGTCCTCGACGACATGTGGCCCTCGGACAAGGAGAAACCCATCACCTTCGTGGTCATCCCAGAGTTCGTGGCGCGCCACTGGTGGGAGCGACTGCTCTACAACCAGTCTGCGAATCGACTCCGTCGAGCACTCCTGGGCCGGCCGTTCACCGTTGTCGTCAACGTCCCCTACCGACGCGAGGACCACCTGGCTGCTGCCGGCCATGAATCGTCGTTGACGAGCGCTGTAACTGAGCCACCCGAGAGCTAGCCGGACGTAGCCTCGGCCCCAAGGGACAGAGCCGCATTTCGGCGAAGCAACAGGTTGCGCATCAACCGCTCGAGGAACAGCGTGTCAGCCAGACGCCCGAGGACACCGAGCGGAGCCACGTGCACCCAATGATCGATCATCAAGGTCTCGTTGCCGGCAG
>JBBQEC010000165.1:0-5930 GCA_038320305.1 Candidatus Limnocylindrales bacterium
TCCGGACGTGATTGACTAAGTAGTGGGCGGTGAAACATGGGACGTGGACAACGACGGTGACTCGCGTCGCTTCGACGCGCCCCTCGTTGTGTGGATCAGGGGACCGTCGGGCGCCGCGTATCAAAGCGACCCGAGCGCCACGCTCCCGGCCGACCTGACAGCAACTGTCGGTCCGACTACGGCGACGATCGGCGGCGCCCAGATGAGACTCGTTGGTGGACCACTGGCTACTGCCCACGGCACCGGCTGGCTGACGATTGCGCAGTCAACGAGCGAGGTGACCGGCGCAGCCAACACGATCGCCGTCGCTGTGCTTCTGACGGCGCCGCTGGTGCTGGTCGTCGTGTTTGCGGGTGCGCTTCTTGTTGGCCGCCGAGTGGCTGGTCCCATCGAGCAGGCGCGCGTCGCCCAGCTCGCCTTCACCGCAGACGCTTCTCACGAGCTGCGCACGCCCCTTACGGTCATCGAGGCTGAAACATCGCTCGCGCTTCAGGTTGCCCGCGATCCCGACGAATATCGGCAGACGCTCTCCCGTGTTCAGGATGAGGCGAAGCTGCTGCGCGGCTTGGTGGACGACCTGCTCTGGTTGGCGCGGTTCGATTCGACGCCAACGCCGCCAGCCTCAGAGCCGATCGACGTGGGCGCCCTGGCGACGACCACGGTTCAACGCTTTCGCGCGATCGGGAATCAACGTGGCATGACGTTGACTGCGCGGGTGATCGGCAGCACAAGTCCGGTCATCAGCGCGCCACCGGAGTGGATCAGCCGCCTGTTATCCGTGCTGATCGACAACGCGATCCAGCACTCACCTGATGAATCGTCGGTCTTGGTCGTGGTCGGCAGTATTGGCGGTCGCGTCGAGATCGCAGTGGAGGATGCCGGACCCGGGATTCCGGCCGAGCAGCGCAGCCTCATTTTCAACCGCTTCCATCAAGCTGGAATCACACGGGAGGGCTCCGGTCTGGGCCTTGCGATCGCCGATGCCATCGTCAGGGCAACAGCGGGCCACTGGCAGGTTGGCGAATCGCCAGCCGCGGGTGCGCGAATGGCAGTCTCATGGCATCGCAGCCCGAGCCATGCATTCGACAACCCGAGCGTCGAGCAGGCGAACGGCCGGGCAGCCGAGCATGTCAACATGCCAGCCGATGAGGTCACCCAACCGGCATCGACCGCTCGAAACCCGCACTCATGACCAGATGGCGATCGCTCGAAACAGCGCACGCCTCATAGCCGGTTAGTTCGCGAGCGACCCAGTCGACGCCACGAATGCCCATCGCGAACGCGGCCGTGGCCCATGTGTCGGCCCAGGTGAGGCTCGGCCCTATGACCGTCATGCTCGCGATGCCGTCGGGCGGGTGCCCGGAATGCGGGTTGACCACGTGGTCGCCACGCTCGTATGCCCCGGACGTCGCAACGGCCAGGTCACGCGCCTCGACAACAGCAATGACAGTCTGCGGGTCCCACGGGTTGCGGATCCCGATGCGCCACGGCGCGCCCGGCTCGAATTCACCGCGGCAGAAGATGTCGCCCGCAGCATTGATCGTGTATGCGCTGGCGCCGGCGGCATCGAGGATGTGGCCGGCGCCCTCCACGGACCACCCCTTGACCAGGCCGGACGGATCCACCTCGCCATCCGGGCGATGTCCGCGGATGTCGAAATAGCCATCGCTCATGACCCGTGCCTGTTCGCACATCTCGAGCACAGTTCCAAGCTGCGCGCTGCATCGTCGCTCGTCGATCTCACCGCGATTGAGGCGGCTGACCTCACTGTCGCTCTTGTATGTGCTGAAGCGCTCGTCCACGGCGCGAAGGTGGTCGAATGCCGCTTCAATCGCGGTGTCGATGGCGGCGGCGTTATCGTCCGCAAGCGAGTCGCGCACTTCGATCACGATCGCCGTGCCCATGATGTGTGCGACCCGCGGCGCGCGGCGCGCGGGCCCGGAGATCACGAGACCTGGGCGATGGCCGATTGGAGCGACTCCCAGTAGCCGTACGACGTGTAGCTCGCGCCGGATACACCATCGATCTTGGCGCTCTGGGCGCGCAGCACCTCGTCGCGCAGTATCGGGCCCGCCTCGGCGCTGATCTGTGCGGAGAGACGTCGATCGCCCGGCATCTGGAGCTCCTGGACGTCGACGATCTTGCCGTTCTGGACCTGGAGTGCGATCTGGACGGTGCCATATTGCGTATCGAAGGCGTCGCCCGTGAACGTCCCGCTCGCACCGGACGAGTTCGGCGGGTCGGTGGGTGTTGGCTGGGCCTGCGGCTGGGCAGTTGCCTGGCCTGTTCCGGTGCGCGACGTTGGTTGTGCGGCGGGGCGTGTTGTCGGGGTGGACGTGCCCTGATGCTGTTGCTGTGGTCCCGCAGCGATCGGCCCAGGCGTGGCCTGGAGCGGCCCAAGCACCCCGAAGCTCGGGATGTCCGCCGCGAGGCCGGACTGATCCGCGGGTTTGAATGCAAAGAGCAGCACGACCGCAAGAACGGTCGTGACAAGCGCGACTGCGCCACGTTTTGGCACTGAACTGAACCCTCCGTGGTTAGAACGCGAAACGTTCGTCATGGATCTGGCTGTTGGACACCTTGAGCGAGCGCAGGCTGCGTCGGGTGGCGTCGATCATCTCGTCGGGTCCGCAGATGAATACGTCGCGAAGGCGCACGTCGGGTACGAGCTGCGCGATCGACCTGGCATCGAGCGGATCTGCACCGCGCGGCCCGCGGCGCCCGATCAGGTAGTGGATTTTGGTGCTGTCACGCTGCGCGAGGGCATCGAGTTCCTGGCGAAACACAACGTCGTCCCACGAGCCTGCGCGGTAGATCACCATGCACGAATCAGGGAAGCCGTGAAACTCCTCGAGGATCGCGCGGAGTGGTGTGATGCCGATCCCGCCAGCAATCAGCAGCGCACGAGCGTAGCGCCGGCGCAGGCTCGTGAACGCACCGTACGGCCCCTCCGCAAAGACGCGCGTTCCCGGCGTGACGTGCTGCAGCCAGTGAGTGTCATCGCCGCTGCCCTTGACCGTGATGCGCAGGTATTGGCCGTTCGGCGCCGCTGAAAGTGAGAAGGGATGTGCGCGCCACCATCCGCCATCACCCAGGAAGCGCCAGAAGAAGTATTGGCCGGCGCGGACGGGGAGCTCATCGAGGTGCCGGCCGCTGATGTAGATCGACACGACATCCGGCGCCTCGCGACGGACGTCGGCGACCCGCAGGCGATGGCGCAGCGAGAGCACGATGGGCTGGCCAATTCGGAAAACGACGACGAGCACGATCACGGCGATGTACAGCGCGACCCAGTACGCCTGGGCAACGAGGTCTGTCGCGAAGTCGCTGCCCACCGCCAGCTCGTGCAGGAAGGCCAGCGCCACGGCGAGATACGCATACAGGTGGATGCCGTACCAGGTCTCGTATGAGAGGCGCTGCCGTGCGGCACGGACGGAAAGAATGCCAACGACGACCATCAGCACCAGTGCGACGGTGGCCATGAGCACCCACGGATACGTGAACAGCAGTGCGTTGATCTCGTCGACGATCGAGGTGCCCGCCTCGGCCGCGAAGCCGAGCGTCGTGAAGATGCCGTGACCCACGAGCAGCCATAGCGTCGCGAAGCCCACCCAGCGGTGCCACTTCGAGAGCCCGCCGAGGCCGAATATCTGATCCAGCCATGGACTGCGCGCCATGAGCACGATGCCCACCAGGGCGAGGTACGTGCCGAGCAGCGCGGTGATCTGGCCGACGGCCGTGAAAGCGCCACCGATCGTCCCGATCTGGTGCAGGCCGCCATGGATGATCCACATGGTCGTGATCACGACGGCGTTGGCCACGACGACCACCCAGACTTCAGTCGGGTGGACGGCCCAGATCCTGGGGACGGGTGGCAGCCGACTTCGGACGCCGGCACTCTGCTGCATAGGATGGAACGTTAGTCGGGCAAACCTGTCATTTCGATGTTCGTGCGGCGCGGTTCTTGCTGAGTGCGACTGCATCCAATGCGCATGTCGGCCTCGCGTCAGGCGGTACTTGCTCCAGGTCGAGTCGCGCCGCCAATCGGGCCGCCAACATCGCGGCGCCAGATGACCTCACCGTCCGGATCGACCTCAGTAGTCGCAGTCAGCCCGAGTCGCTTGGCGACCTTCGCCGACGCTCGGTGACGTGGGTGAATGTGAGCGTTCAGCTTGGTCACGCCGCTTGCTTTGAGTAGCTGGACCATCGCGAGTCCCGCTTCCGTCGCGTAGCCACGGCCCTGCCACGGCATGCCGATTACCCACGCGATGTCAGCTTCACCCTGCGCTTCGCCGCTGACCGTGGCCTGAACGAAGCCAATCGCGACGTCGTCGTCGACCCTGCGAACGATCCAGTTGAGCCACTGCTCGCCGCGTTCGTCGCTCGGCCCGGCGATCTGGCGCTGATACAGAGAGAGAAGCTCGTGGGCGCTCATCGGCTGACCGCCCGTGTATTCGTACAGCCGTGGATCGCCCAGAACCAAGGCCATCTCCTCTGCGTGTTCCTCGCGCAACGGCTCGAGGACGACGCGCGTCACCAGATCGTTTCGACGTCGTACTGGGCGATCGCCGGGTCTGCGGTGATGATTGGCAAGTTGTCGATCTGTGCCTGCGCGACGAGAAGTCGATCCCACGGATCGCGGTGGATCATGGGCAGTGCTCCGGCGCGCAACGCGTGAGCCTCTTCAACGGCCAGCACGCCGAAGTCGTAGCGGCGCAGCAAACGCGGTAGGTATACGTCCGCCGACGCCGGAAGCTCGAGCCGGCCGATCTGCGCCTTGATGGCGATTTCGTACAGGACCCCAGCGCCGACCAATCCATCAGTCGAGGCATCGCCAATCACCGCTCGGGCCCGTTCGCTGAGACGTGAGCCACCTGCGGTCACCCACCACAACAACGCATGGGCGTCGAGCAGAACCTTCATCGGCTACGTTCGACGAGCGGGTCCCCGGGATGAGACTGATCGGGATCGAACTCCGGCAGCGGAGCGTCGAAATCGCGGCGGATGACGATGCGCTCGTTGCCCGGCTTGCGTGCTCGGGGTTGATCGATCGGCGAAAGAATGGCAATCGGCCGACCGGCCCGGGCGATCACGATTTCCTCGCCTGCTTCCACCTTCGCCAGGAGACGCGAAAGGTGCGTCTTCGCTTCGTGCACGTTTACGACCATCGCTGCACTATGACTTAGTCCCATGACTTAGTCAAAGTCGGCCTGGAACCGTCCGAGGTTTGGCGGGAGCCGCACCGTCACGCGGGCCGAAGAATCGCCGTGGGCTTCGCGTACATTTGGATCTTGCACCAGCGACCTGACTCGGCCGCCCCTGCTGTCGAGTCGCCGGTTCGGCATGTGGCGTCCACGCCAGAGAGCGGCTGGCGACTTCGTCACCATGCGCTCCAGTCGTTGCCCCGCGGTGCGTGGATCGCGCTCGTCAGGCCGCCGACCGCGGATCTGTTCTTCGGCAGCGCTGTCGTGCCATCCGCTGCGGGAATCTTCGAAGGGACCTGGGTTGGCAAGGGTGGCGACCTGGGGCCGCTCCGTTCGACGATGCCCTTCGGCAGTGGCGTGCTCCACGAAGGGGCGAGCCTGTACCTCGTGCCTCCCGGCCATATGCTCGAAGGCATCTACGTCCGCCAGTTTCCCAGCGGAGTGATCGCCGCGAACTCGCTCGTCGGGCTTCTGGCCGCAGCCGGTCTTGACCTGAGCCCGGACGCCGCCTATCCAGCTCGGTTCAACGAGTCGGTCGATGGTGTGACGCACAGTTCGCTGCCCGTTTCCGACGGGCACATCGAGACCTGGTTTCACGACAACGTGCGCATTGACCGGGCAGGCCGACTTACCGCCGTGCCCAAGCCTCGCGAGGAGACGTTTACGGACTTCTCCGACTACCGCCGTCGGCTGTCCGCAGCCCTCGGCACCGCGCTGGCCAACGCG
>JBBQEC010000166.1:0-5923 GCA_038320305.1 Candidatus Limnocylindrales bacterium
CCCCGGATGAGCTCGATCAGTGTGTCCGAGGCTTCGGCTCCATCATTGAGTGAGGCGGCCAAACGCTCAGGCACGTGCGGCCTCGATCACGACAAACGAGCTGGACGTTGGCGTCACGCTGACGAGCCGAAGTCCAGCACGCGCCAGGAGTTGCTCGAACTCCTGCCGCGTGCGCTCCCGGCCGCCGGCCATGGCGAGCATCTGAATGTCCGCCCATTTTGCGGCCGCGCCCTCGTTCGGCGCTCCGATCTCGCGCTCGACGATGAGCACACGACCGTCGTCTGCCATGGCTGTTCGGCAGTTGTCCAGGATCGCGACGGCCTCACGGTCCTGCCAGTCGTGGACGATCCACTTGAGGAGATACGCGTCTGCGCCTCCGGGGACCGATTCGAAAAAGTTGCCGCTGACGATCGCGCACCGGTCCGCCACGCCTGCAGCCTCAAGAACAAGGGGCGCACCGGCCACCACATGCTCCTGGTCGAACAGAATTCCGTGGGCTTGCGGGGTCGCGCGCAGGATCGCCGCAAGCAGTGCGCCATTGCCGCCGCCGATGTCCGCCACGACGCCGTATCGGCGGAAGTCGTAGGCATCGACTATCGGGCCTATCGCCGCGCCAGTCTGTGCTGCCATCGAGGCATCGAACGCCCGGCTTTGATCGGGGCGCTGGCGGCGGTACTCCCAGACGTCAACGCCGTAGGTGAACTTGAACGCGGTTTCGCCGGTGCTGACCGAGTGCGAAAGATTTGACCAGGCCTGCCAGTGGGCCGGGCTGCCGGCGAACGCGGCCCACGGTGCCAGAGATCGCTCGCGGTCCGCGGGCAAGAGCTGGCCCAGGCGCCCAAGGGCGAAGCGGTGGTCCGAGGACTCTTCGAGGACGTCGGTCGTCGCCAACGCGCGCATGACGCGATACAGCGCGTCCTTGTTCACGTTGACCGTTTGCGCGAGCTCTGTCGCCGATCGCGGAGCTTCCGCAAGCAGATCCGGAATGCCGAGCTCGACCATCACGTGGATCGCCTGCGTCAGCTGGTACCCGTTCACGAGCGTGCGGAGTTCGTCTGTTGCGTCAGCCATCATCCCATTGTGCATCGTCTGGTCGCGATGCGAGCAGCCTCAGGAGCCGGAACATCCGACCGGCGGTCATCGTGTCCAGTCGTTCGAACGGCGACGTCACGCAACCCGGCCTTGCACCCAGCCGGACGCATCTGCCCGATCGCCTCGAGAGGGCGGTCACGACGGTTTGCGAGGAGTCCCGGCAACGGACGCCGTTCCCGTCAGTCGGGCAGATCGGGCAGGTCGGGGGTCCACCGGACGATGTCGCCCGGCTGGCAATCGAGCACCCGGCAGATCGAGTCCAGGGTGGTGAGGCGGATGGCTCGGGCGCGCCCGTTCTTCAAGACGGAGACGTTGGCCGGGGTGATGCCGACGGCCATGGCGAAGTCACCGACGGACATCTTGCGTCGTGCAAGCATGACGTCCAGATCCACGGTGATGGCCATTAGATCACCTCGTCGAGCTCGGTCCGGTCGGCGATCGCCGACCGAGCAGGCCTCGCATGACGATCATCAGGAGCACGAACGCCACCCCGCCGGCGAGGCTGGCGGCCAGCCAGAGGATGATGCCTGGTCCGCCGCCGTGGACGACGAGCACGTAGATCCACGCGCCCGCGTTCAGGACCGTGGCGACCGCCCCGCAGGAAGCGATGACGTCGACCGAGCGTAAGGCGCGACGGGTGAAGATGACCCCGCCGCTGATCATGGACAGCAGCCGCCAGACCGCGAGCAGCGCCAGCTGGCCGCACGCGATGACGAGGATGCCGGCCGCCGAGTACGGGACGACGAGGTATCCGATCTCGGGGAAGGTCCTCGCCGCCTCGGACGCGAACGCGGGCACGAGCACCTGTGCGAGCACCGATCCAAGTAGGAGGACGACCAGAGCAACGCGTAGTAGCCGGATAACGAGCCTGCTCATCTATCGAATATCGATGGCTACCCATCGATTGTCAATAGACCACCGACTGGAACTGGGCCGACCGTCGAAGCTTCGGTCAGCAGATGTCGGTTGGTGCATTGGCCGAAGTCTGCTCTGGCGCCTTCTTAGGTGTGGTCGCGGAGCCGCGGCCGGCCGCAGCGCCGAACCAGTAGTGCGGCGAGAACGGAACGTGGCGCAGCACGACGTCGCCCAGATCCTCAACATCGATCGAGCCGCGCCCGACCACAGACGCCTGGGCATCCTCAACGACGGCCCTAGGATCGAGATGGGAGCTCATGACTTGCGTATCTTGCGCTGTGCACTCGACTAGGCTCTCGGAATGGCGCGGAATAAGAAGCTCGACTCGCGCTCCGGCACGCCAATCACGCCTGCTGAGGCCCGCGAGCTCCGGCTGGGTTGCGACCGGTTCGTCTCAGGGCACGGCTGGGTCTCGCCTGCGGAGATCCTCAAGGAGCTCGACATCCTCAAGTCTGGCGAGCTCGTCGCCGACATGTACGGCGATGGAGGAACGGTCGGCATTTTGGAGGATGAGGTTCGGGAGCTGCTCCACAAGCCGGCCGCCGTGTTCATGCCCAGCGGCACCATGATCCAGCAGTCGGCGCTGCGGATCCATGCCGACCGCCGCCACAGCAAGGTCATCGCCTTTCATCCCACGTGCCACCTGGAGATAAACGAGGACAAGGCCTATCAGCGTCTTCATGGCCTCATTGGTCTGACCGTGGGAAACAGCCGCGGCCTTATGTCACTCGCCGATCTCGAGGGCATCAACGAACAGATTGCCGCCTTGCTCATTGAGCTGCCCCAGCGCGACATAGGCGGCCAGCTGCCGACCTGGGACGATCTCGTCGCACAGACAACATGGGCCAGGGAGCACGGCGCGGCCGTCCACATGGACGGAGCTCGGCTATGGGAATGCGGACCCTTCTACGACCGTCCGCTGCGAGATCTTGCCGCCCTGTTCGACACGGTCTACGTCTCGTTCTACAAGGGCCTGGGCGGCACTGGTGGCGGCATGCTCCTCGGCGAGGAGGACGTCATCGCCGAGGCTCGCGAATGGCGTCATCGTCACGGCGGCACGATCTACAACCTATGGCCGTACGCCGCTTCCGATCTCGCGGGCTTGCGGATGAGGCTGCCCAGGATGGCGACCTACGCGAAGCAGGCGCGCAAAGTCGCGAGGGCGTTGCGCGAGATCGACGGCGTGGAGATCAAGCCCGATCCACCCCAGACGCCAATGATGCACGTCTACCTGCGCACCACGCCCGAGATATTCAATGCTGGCGTGCGGCGCTTGGCGACCGAGCGGCACCTGTGGACTTTCGGCGCCTCATACCCAGCCGAGGTTCCGGCATATCGCGTGGTCGAGCTTTACGCGGGCGACTCGACGCTCAAGCTCTCCCCTGCTGAAGTCGCGGACGCGTTTCGGGCACTCTTGCCGGCGAACTAGTCGCGTTTCTGGGTCAACGACCCAAATTGCCAGCGGGTCGCGCGGTGCGACCGTTTGACATGCACCTGTTTCGCGGGCACGCTCAGTGCATGCAGAGTGTCTACGAGGCCGCGGGCGGAACCAATGAATTGCGTTTGTTGGCGCAAGCGTGGCACAAGCGTGTCATGGCCGACGAGATCGTGGGCCACGCATTCAGACATGGCTTTCGGGCCGACCACACCGAACGCCTCGCCGCTTACTGGGCAGAAGCATTGGGCGGGCCGCCGAGCTACTCGTCGGCTTACGGCGACGAGTCCTTCGTCGTGCGCCTGCACAGCGGCAATGGCGAGCACGATGAGATGGATCGGCGGGCAATTGCGTGCTTTGATGCGGCCCTTGTTGACAGTGGCCTGACCGGCGAGCCACTGCACAGCGTGCTTCACGACTACTTCGCGTGGGCCACCAGCGTGTCGATTGCGCAGTGCCGCGCGTCCGCTGACGATGTTCCGGCAGGGCTGACGATCCCGCGCTGGTCGTGGGACGGTCTCATTGATCAGGCGTCGTCAGGGGCCGACCTGCCCGTAGCTTCGGAGCGCCTTCGAGAAGGCCCAGTCGGCCTGGACGATGCCCGAACAATCGTCTGAACCGGCCGTGCCGGGGCAACCGCCGTTATCGCGCTGGATGGCCCAGAACGACAGAACTGGCATTTCCTTCGACTCGGCAAAGGTGCGCAGCTGTTTGGCGTCCTGGACGCCGGTCGTCTCGATGTTCGTGGGATAGTCATCGCGGCCGATCATCATCGTCGCGCCTTCCATCCGCCACAGCTTGTGGCCCGACTTGCCGGGAAAGAGCGATGCGAGCTGCGCGTGCAGGCCCTTTAGGGCCGTGATGGCTGAGTCGCTCATGTCGATCGTCTGGCCGTCGTAATAGTCGAAGACCATTGGCTGAACGATGTCGATATGGACGCCGTTCGAGACGGCGTTCTGAAGGACTGCCAGCGCATCGGACTCGAGACCGTCGCGCGAGGTTGGCACCGTGTACGAGATCGTCAGCGGCCGATTGTTCTGCGAAGCCCAGTCCTGGAGGAGCTTGATGGCCTTGTTGCGGTGGTCGATCCCGTTCGTGCGACCGAGCGATCTGCCCTCGATATCCATGTCGATGCGGCTCACGTCGTAGGTCAGGATCACGTCCTCATATGCGGCCGCGATCTTGTTGGGATCCTTGCACGAGTCGCCAATCTCCGTCCCGTGCTGGTCCGCGGACCACCCGCCGAACGAGACGGTCACGTCGCCGCCCAGCGCCCGGAGGTTGGCGATGTCGTTGATGTACTTCCCCGAGTGGATGCCCTGGCTGTCGTCGCCGTTCCAGGCGAGCTTGCACGAGTGTCTGCGCAACGTTTCGAGGAACGCGAGCGTGAAGTAACGGGCGCCCGATTGCTGTGCAGTTGCAGTGATGCCGTCGTTGGTCCACGTCTCGAAATACGGCGAGAAGACGAAGGGAGGCAGTGGATCCGCCGCGGTGGCGGATGTTGGTCGGGCGAAGCCGCCAGGGGCTAGCGCAAGAACCAAGAACGCCGCGAAAGCGATGAAGGCCAGCGATCGGACTTTATGCATCTTGTTCCCTTCCCCTACCGGAGACTCGAACTGCTGGTTACTCATGTTACGCAACGCTCGCACTCGGATTGTCCGACCACTCTCCGTCAATCAGCGCCTATCCGTTTGACGTATCCGGTCCGAACGGCCCAACGGTCAACGCCTTTGGCGTTTTCGCGGATCATCGGTTATGACGAGTCGCGTTGTGGAAGCAGGGACCAGAGTGGAGCGGCCGTTGGGTCGCAGTGGTGCCGGACTAGTCGCTCGTCGGGTCGTGCCAGTGCGCGTGTGCAGACAGGAGCGCGTCGGCCTCCTTGGGTCCCCAGGTCCCGCGCTGGTATGCAATGGGCGCGGCCTTCGAATCCAGGATCGTATCAACGATCCGCCAGGCCGCCTCCACGGTGTCTTCGCGTGCGAAGAGCCTCTGGTCACCCTGCGCCGCGTCGCCAATGAGACGCTGATAAGGCGGCTGTTCTGACCCGCTTTGATGGGCCGCGTCGAGTACCACCTCCTGGCCATGCATTTCGTCGCCCGGCTTCTTGGCCAGCGCTCCCACTGAAATCGTCATATCAGGGGTGAGTCTGAAGCGGACGAAATTCGAGCCCGTCGGCGCGCTCTCGCCGAACACGTCGACAGGCGGTCGCTTGAAATCCACGCGCACCTCTGTCGCGGTCACCGGCAGGCACTTTCCGGTACGCAGCAGGAACGGGACGCCCCCCCAGCGCCAGGAGTCGACGTGCAGACGAATGGCCGCGTAGGTCTCAACGTTGGAAGTCGGTGCGACGCCGGCGACCTTCCTGTAACCGTCGTACTGGCCCAACACGACATCCTCACCGCGCAATGGCCGGATCGAACCAAGCACTTTGAACTTCTCGTTGCCGAGAGCTTGTGCATCTCGTCCGGACGGGGGCTCCAT
>JBBQEC010000167.1:0-5865 GCA_038320305.1 Candidatus Limnocylindrales bacterium
AATGCACTTGAGCGCGTCGCATTCGAATGCGCCGAGGACCTTGCTCGCGACGGTGTGGTCTACGCGGAGGTTCGGTACGCGCCCGAGTTAAGCACGCGCGACGGCCTGTCGCTCGACGAGGCGGTCCAGGCGATCCTGCGTGGCTTTGCCCGCGGTGAGCGCGAGACGGGTATCCGCATGGGCTTCATCGTCACGGCGATGCGCCAATTTGCGCGCTCGGTCGAGATCGCTGAGCTCGCGCTTCGATACCGCGACGAGGGCGTCGTTGGCTTCGACGTCGCCGGACCTGAGGCGGGCTATCCGCCCACGCGTTACCTGGATGCCTTCAACCTGATCCACCAGGCCAACTTCCATCTCACCATCCATGCCGGCGAGGCGTTTGGGCTGCCCTCCATATGGGAGGCGCTCCAGTGGTGTGGCGCCCAGCGTCTGGGCCACGGCGTCCGCATCGTCGACGACATAACTGTGGGTGCGGATGGCCAGCTTGTACTGGGCCGTCTCGCGACCTACGTCCGCGACCAACGCATACCGCTCGAGATGTGTCCGACTTCCAACGTTCACACGGGGGCCGTAGCGTCGATCGAGGAGCATCCGATCGATCTCCTGCGCCGGTTGCGCTTCCGGGTCACGGTCAATACCGACAACCGACTGATGAGTGGCGTGACCATGAGCAGCGAGTTCGAGACCCTGTCGCGCGTCTTCGACTTTGGCCTCGATGAGATGCAATGGTTGACTCTCAATGCGATGAAGAGCGCGTTCACGCCATTCGATGAGCGTCTCCGGCTCATCAATGGCGTCATCAAACCTGGCTATGCAAGGCTCATTGCGGAGAGCAACTTCGCCGAGGCTGCGGCTCACTACTAGGAGCCAGCCGTTTGGGACGCGTGGGATGCAAGCGCCTACGCGGCCAGCGCAAGCTCGTCGTCTTCTGACTCGTCTTCATACGACCAGGTCGTCCCGCACTCGGAACACGTCTGGCTGACATCGACTATGCGCAGCACGAAGTCAGCCTCGCACCACGGACATCTCTCATCGCTCACCCTTGCGTCCTCCTCGTATTGGCTGCCTTCCATGACGCGAAGAATCCCTCAGGTGTGTGACAGCTTCCGTGTCACGGCCTTAGCCTCGTTCCGTGACTGAGGACGAAATTTCGCCCGATCCGCCCGCGCAGTCGGACGAAACCGAACCGAAACACGACGGCGATGGTTCGAGCTCGCGCATCGCCGGCGTGGCATCGTCGATAGCTGACCACGCCGGCCCAGTCATTTCGGCCGCGCTGACACCAATTCGCTCGCTGGCCAGCGGCGCCAGTCGGATCATGAGCGAGCGTCCCGGTGCACGCGTGAGGCGCGTGCGCGAGATGGGCCACCACGACCTTGTCAACCTGTGGGATGTTCATCCCGAAGCACGCCGAGCATCAATTCGCGAGCTCGGGCTGCAATCAATTCCGGTCGATCAGATCAAGGGCAGCGCCGTCGAAGGCCCTGCGCAGCGTGGCGGTGACTTCCTGCCGCTCAGAACGCGGCGTTCGCAGGACTGGCGCGGTCGCTGGCAGCGCATCCTGGCAGCGCTCGAACGGCTCGAGGCGCTGCCGCCGGTTGAATTGATCAAGTTTGGCGACGACTTCTGGGTTGTCGACGGCCACAACCGAGTGGCTGCGGCCCTGTACAACGGCCAGATCGAGCTCGACGCGGTAGTTGAAGAGCTGCGCGTGGCGGGAATGGTGTACGACCGAACGGTGCGTGCATCACCGATTGCGGCGGTCCTCGACGGCAGCCTCGATCTACGCGCAGCGGGCACGGGACGATTGAGTCGCACGGCGAATCGTCCCGACGATTTCGAAGGCGCCCGGCGCGCGCAAGACCTTGAAGCCGAATTCGCGAAGTCCGACCCCGAGGAGAACGGCGAATGATTCGCCGCGTCAGCCTGCCCTGGAACGCCGACGTTGGCGACGGCCTCGTAAGCGGAGACATCGGCGGCCCGGCCATTGGGCGGGTGCGCTTTCTGGCAGTCTCGGATGAGCACGAGCGTGCTCTCGACTTCGAGCGCAATCGGGAGATGGTCGGAACGGTCGATGCCGTGCTCGGCTGTGGCGATCTTGAGCCGGACTACCTGTCATTCCTGGCCGATGCCTTTCGTGCGCCGTTGCTCTACGTGCGCGGCAACCACGACCGGAGCCTGAATTGGGCGGCTACCTCGGAGAAGTTGCCCGAGCCCTTGGCCGGCCGCTGCCAAACGATCGGTGGCGTGACCCTGGTGGGCTTGTCGTGGCCCGGCGGCGACCGTGCCACGCACGCCATCAGAGACGAGCAGGCCGCCTGGCGCCAAGCATTCCCATTGGCCGTCACGAGGCGCAGACAGCAGCCGTTGATCATCCTCAGCCACGTGCCGCCGCGTGGCTTGGGCGACACGCCAGAGGATCACTATCACCGCGGATTTGCGGCGTATGAGTGGCTCAGCCGGAGATTGAAGCCTGCACTCTGGCTGCACGGCCACACGTCGTTGGCGGCCGTGCGCGAATGGCGCGTCACTTCGGGCAACACGGAATTCGTCAATGTCACTGGCGCGGTTGTGGTGGAGGTCGGCGTACGCGGGCCGCCGGAGACTACGATCGGCGCCACTCAGGGAGAGATGGCTTGACGCGGATCCTGCTGTATACGGGTAAAGGCGGTGTGGGCAAGACGAGCGTTGCCGCGGCAACGGCCGTGCTCAGCGCGCGGCGCGGCATTCGGACTCTCGTTGTCTCGACGGATATTGCCCACAGCCTGGCCGACGCGCTGGACACGCCCGTTGGACCCGAGCCGCGCCAGATCGCGGACAACCTGTGGGCGCACGAGCCGGACGTCTTCTTCAACATCTCGCGCTACTGGAAGACGATCTCGGCGTACTTCTCGAGCCTCTTCGCGTGGGGCGGGCTGGATGAGGTCATGGCTGAGGAGATGACCGTGCTGCCGGGCATGGACGAGCTCGGCAACCTGCTCTGGATCGGCGATCACGTCGACCAGGGTCATTACGACCTGATCGTCGTCGATGCAGCACCAACCGGTGAAACGGTGCGGCTGCTCAGCCTGCCCGAGGCGAGTCGGTGGTGGATCGAGAAGATCGCGCCGATCGGCCGCCGCGTCCAGCGTCTCGGCGGGCCTTTGCTGCGCCGGATCGTGGGCGTTCCGCTGCCGAGCGAATCGGTCTACGAAGCCGGTGAGGAGCTGCTCGGTCGCCTCCGCTACGTGCATGAGCTGTTATCGGATCCGGACCGCTCGTCTGTGCGGCTGGTTCTCAATCTGGAGCGCGTCTCGATCCAGGAGGCCCAGCGCTCGTTCACCTATTTCCATATGTATGGCTTCCCGACGGACCTGATCGTGGCCAACCGGGTGCTGCCAGCCGCCAGCGGCGCCTACTTCGAGGCGTGGCGCGAAGCACAGGCACGCTACCTGCCGATCGTCGAAGAGCAGTTCGCGCCGGTGCCCGTGCGCACGATCCCATTCTTCGACAAGGAAATGGTCGGCCTTGACCGACTCGGAGAATTGGGCACGGCGCTGTTCGGCGATGGCGATCCGCAGGAGTTCCTCTATCGCGGACGGCCGTACGCCATTACTCGCGATGACGGTGGCTATATGCTCTCGCTCGAGCTGCCCTTCACGTCGCGCGAGGAGATCAAGCTTTCGCGCAGCGGTGATGAACTGGTGCTGCAGGTGGGGGCCTGGCGCCGTAACCTCGTTCTGCCGCGGCTCCTGCTTGCTGCACCGACACTTGGCGCCAAAATGGAAGATCGGATCTTGAAGGTACGCTTTGGCGAGCCGAAACGCGCCGCAGCTCGGCAGCCACAAAGACGCTGATCAGGGTCAGCCGGAGGGTTCGACATGGATGACGGTCGGCTTGAGCGGATCGAGCGGCGAATGGAAGAGCTCGATCAGCGCGAGAGTGCACTCGAACGCACGATGGACAAGGCGATGCAACGCTCGAGGGCAGCGATGGACGCTGTCGTTCCGAATGACACGCGCAGCCACGTTCGCGCTTCGTTGCGCCACGACCTGCTCGCGATCAGGAGCATGCTCGATCACTGGGCGGCACGCCTCGACGACGGCTCGGACAACATGGCCCATGACGACCTACCGATGGGTGGACAAGAAGGCGGCGCGAGCTCCGGTCGCGAAAACATACCGATCGATTGAGCCCGTGCAGATAGACATCAAGAAGGTCCCGGCCAGCGACCTTTATGGCTGGGTTCAGTCGGTCGGCTACGCCAATAGTGAGCACATTCCCGAGCAGGACTGGCGCGATATTGCGCCCACAGTCGAGCCTGACAGAACGTTCGGCGCTTACGATGGCGACCAGCTCGTCGGCGGCGGCAGCATATTCTCGTTCGACGTGACCGTTCCAGGCGGTGCTGCGGTGCCGTCTGCGGGGATCACCTGGGTCGGCATCATGCCCACGCATCGCCGACGCGGCGCACTGCGCCAGCTCATGACGAGCATGTTCGATGACGCCGAACAGCGGCGCGAGCCGCTGGCGGTGCTGTGGGCGTCCGAGGGGTCGATCTATCAGCGGTTCGGCTACGGGCTGTCAACGGTCGCCTCGTCGATTGAGATCGAGCACGAGCGAGCCATTCTCGTGCCGCCCAATCCGCCGAGCGGCAACGTTCGGATCGTCGAGGAAGGAGAGGCGCGTCGCCTTTTCGAGCCGATCTTCGAGCACAACCGAGCACGAATCCCTGGTTTCTTTTCGCGCAACGACACGTGGTGGCAGATCGAGGTCCTGGCTGATTTCAAGTGGGCGCGACGTGGTTTCGAGCGCCGGTTCTATGCCATCCACGAGTCGGAGTCAGGGCAGCCCGACGCTTACGCGATGTACCGCGTCAAACAGGAGTGGGCAAACTCGGTGCCTGGATCCGAGCTCGCGGTGATGGAGATCATGGCCCTCGACGGCGACGCACTGCGCGAGATGTGGCGCTTCATCTTCGGCGTCGATCTCGTAAAGCGCATCACGACCCGCTCGGGGAGTGCCCACGAGCCGTTGATGCTGATGCTCGCTGAGCCGCGCCGCGTGAACCTGCGCGTCCGCGATGGGATGTGGCTGCGCATCCTCGATGTCGTTGCGGCTCTCGAGCGGCGCGGCTATTCGGCCGATGGCACGCTCGTCCTCGAGGTGCGCGATGAATTCATGCCCCATGCCGGCGGCCGATTTCGGCTGACGACAAGCGGGGGCCGCGGCACGGTCGCACGCACTGACGACGCCGCTGATATCGATCTTGAGGCGACAGATCTGGGTGCCGTGTACCTGGGCGGCTTCACGCTCGGTGACCTGGCGCGCGCGGGCCGAACGCGCGAGCTGCGTAGTGGCGCAAGAGCGCGCGCGGACGCGATGCTCTACTCGCCAGTCGAGGCGTGGTGTCCGGAAGTCTTCTGACCTTTGGGTCAGTGCGGAACTAACGCTCTGCCGTCACCGTCTGAGGCGCCTAAAGGTGTCGAAACCGGGAATGGTCGCGGGCCAGGATGCGCCCCCATTCCCAACGGCGACGTCGTCCGCGGCGATTTAAGCGTGGGCATCGGCTGGAGCTGGCACATCGACCCGAGCACGTTCGAGTTCGCCGACGCAACCACGGAGGTGTGCGACGGCAAGTCCTCGTACGTCAAGAACGACACGATCACGGGCGATTATTTCTGCCCGTGGAGCGCCGAGGTCGTGGGCGTGGAGTTAGCCAACCACTGACGCCAATCGCGGCGCACAAAGAAACGCCCGAAGGAGCCGCCCGGCTCGGTTTTCGGCTCCTCTGGCGGACCAGTGGTGTCGACCCGTTTCCGTGGCCCCTTCGGGACGACCAGAGAATATTGGCCGGTATCGGCGGGGCGCAATATGGGTTGTCCA
>JBBQEC010000168.1:0-5794 GCA_038320305.1 Candidatus Limnocylindrales bacterium
GTCGTCAACGCCAACGCTCGAGCGCTTCGGACGAGATCTGACGGCGATGGGCCGCGCCGGTCAGCTGGGGCCGATAGTCGGCCGCGACCGCGAGATCGAGGCGATCATCGAGATCCTGCTGCGCAAGACGAAGCGCGACCCCATGCTCCTGGGGCCGGCAGGCAGCGGCAAGACCGCCATCGTCGAGGGCCTGGGCATCAAGCTCGGTCTGGGCAATGTGCCCGACGAGCTCAAGGACGTGCGCCTGTTTGACGTCGCGTTGCTGCCCCTCGCGCAGGCGTGTGCCACTGACGCGACGCTGTTGCGCGACTTCCTCGGCGAGACGCGTCACCCATCCGTGATCGTCTTCTTTGACGAGATCCACCAGCTCGCCTCGCCTGCGGTCAAGGATCTGGCCCAGGCGATCAAGCCGGCCCTGGCGCGTGGCGAGATCGCGTGCATCGGTGCCACGACCGGCGAGGAATACCAGGCCAATGTCGAGCCCGACGCTGCGCTCGCGCGGCGCTTCACGCCGATCTCGATCGAACCGATGGACGCGCGAGCCGTGCGCGACGTTCTCGCTTCCGTCCGTGACAGCCTGTGCAAATCGCGCGGCATCTCGATGGGCGACGATGTCCTCGACGAAGCCATTTCACTGGCCGACCAGTTCCTGCCCAACAGGTCCTTTCCGGACAAGGGCGTTGACATCATCGAGCAGTCGATCGCGCACGCGCTTGCCACAGGCGTGAAGACCGTTGATCGGCAGACGATGCGCGATTCGGTCCAGTCGCTCGTGGGCATGTCGCTCGATCCGAGCGCCCGTCTTGCGTCCCTGACGAGCGAGCTGACCGAACGTGGCTTGCTCGCGGCCGCAGATCGCGATGCACTGCTCGCGCGCCTGGGAGTGGCGCTTCGCGGCCTCGACACCCACTTCGAACGACCCGACGCCACATGTCTTTTGTGGGGCGCGGCGGCACGCGATGTCGACAGCCTTGCCGATGCCCTGTCGCGTGATCTCTATGGGCGATCCGGTGCGCTGATCGACATCGATCTGTCGGGTATGACCGAGGAGCAATCCGTGTCCAGCCTGCTCGGCTCGGCCCCCGGTCTTGTCGGCAGCGATCGTCCGTTGCCGCTCCAGGCGCTGCGCCGGTCGCCGTGGCAGGTCGTGCTGTTCCGATCGATCGACCGCTGTGCCCTGCCGATCCGCGACACGATTGCAGAGGCGATCGTCCGAGGCTCATTCACCGATTCGATGGGTCGCGTCCTGCCTCTCGGCGCGGCGGTCGTGCTCCTGACCGCACCGACGATTGAAAGTGCGGACCTTGTGCCGCCACTCATCGGCCAGCAGCTCGTCAGCGTCGCGACAGTCATCACCGGCACTGGCGGATCCGTCAGCGCCGATGACCGCGGCGCGTGGCTCAAGCGCGAGGTTCTCGATCCGCTCGCGGCGCGCTTCGAGCGCCAGGGCCACCCGTTGACATTCGACCAGTCCTTCACCGACTGGCTGCTCAAGGAGCTCCCCGCCGACGGTGCGACCCAGTCGAGCAGCATCTCCGATTTCATCGACAGCACGGTCACGCCCGCCCTCGCCGCGGCGCTGCCCGACGGCGCCGGCGCGATGGTCGCCACGATCACCAACGACAAGCCATCCCTCCGTCGGCCCTCCAGTTAGCGGTCCTCCGGCGCAATCTGATCACCGACGATGCGCCTGATCGGCTAACCTTCCGCGAACTTTGCCGCCCAGCGTCACTCGTGCGGAGGGGTCTGTCGCAGTGGAACCAGCGTCGGACAGTGCTGTCCGGCTTGAGCATCTCGAGAAGAGGTTCGGCGACGTGGTCGCCGTTGCCGGGGTCGATCTTGACGTGCACGACGGCGAGTTTTTCTCGATGCTCGGCCCGTCCGGCTCGGGCAAGACGACAACGCTGCGAATGATCGCCGGCTTCGAGTTGCCGACCTCTGGACGGGTCCTGCTCCACGGCAAGGACGTGACCAACCAACCGCCCTTCGAGCGCGACGTCAACACCGTCTTCCAGGATTACGCACTCTTTCCACACATGACCGTGGGCGACAACGTGGGCTACGGACTGATGATTCGCAAGGTCGGGAAGAATGATCGTGAGAAGCGAGTCAGCGATGCCCTGCACATGGTCCGCCTGGCTGGTTACGAAAAGCGCAAGCCCGGCCAGCTCTCAGGCGGACAACGCCAGCGCGTCGCCCTCGCCCGCGCACTGGTCAATCGGCCGCGGGTGCTACTACTCGACGAGCCGTTGGGCGCGCTCGACCTGCGCCTGCGCGAGGAGATGCAGATCGAGCTCAAGTCGATCCAGCAGGAGGTCGGCATCACCTTCATCTACGTCACCCACGACCAGGGCGAGGCGCTGACCATGTCGGATCGCCTGGCCGTGTTCAACGAGGGGCGAATAGTGCAGATCGGATCTCCGACGGAGGTCTACGAGCACCCCGTGACACAGTTCGTTGCCGGCTTTGTCGGAACCTCGAACCTGCTCGATGGCGACGCCGCCAGGAACGTCTTTGGCGAGAGCGGCACGTACAGCGTCCGTCCCGAGAAGATCCGCATCACGTCGGTCGAGACGCAACCGGCCGCCGACGAGTCGACGTCACTCGGCGTCATCAGCAAGGTCGTCTACCTGGGTCCAGAGACACGCCTGATCGTCGACCTCGACGGCGGCGGCCAGCTGTCGGTGATGCAGCAGAACCTGGGAACTGAATCGAGCGAGGCACTTGCGCTTGAGGGGCGCAAGGTCCGCCTGACGTGGAACCGAGTTCACAATCTGGCCCTTGCCGCGGGAGCTTAGAGGCGAGGGCGGGTTACAGCGACACGAAGTAGGGAAGAGGAGGAGTCATGCAAATCGGACGCGTGGGACGTTTCTTTGCAGCGATGAGCACCATGGCGATCATCGTTGCCGCGTGCGGTGGGTCGTCGGCGACCACGGCACCGACGACCAAGCCGGCCACCACAGCGCCGGCAAGCAATCAGCCCGCGACGGCCGCGGCCACCACCGCGCCCACATCCGCCGCACCGGCGACGGCGACGGCTGCGGCGCCCCCGACGAGCTATGACTCGCCGTTGCCCCTGCCCTCAGGCGTGCCGACATCGATCGGTGCTGGCGAGGGGCAGGTGACCGTGCTCAACTGGCCGGGCTACGTCGAAAACGGATCGTCGGATCCAACCGTCGACTGGGTGACGCCCTTCCAGGATGCCACGGGGTGCCAGGTCACCTATCAGAACTTCGGCACGTCAGACGAGGCGTTCAGCCTGTTCTCGACCAACCCGGACAAGTACGACGTCATCTCGGCGTCGGGTGATGCCAGCCTGCGCCTCGTGCGGGCCGGTTACGTCCAGCCCGTCAATGTCGACCTGATCGACAGCTATGCCGATATCTACTCAACGCTCAAAGACCGGCCGTACAACACGGTTGATGGCCTGCACTATGGCGTGCCGCACGGGCGAGGCTCCAACCTGCTCATGTGGCGCACCGACACGGTTACACCGGCCCCCACGAGCTGGGCGCAGATGTTCGCCGCGGACTCGGGCTACAAGGTGTCCGTCTACGACGCCCCGATCTACATCGCCGACGCTGCCGTCGTGCTCATGTCGACCCAGCCGAGCCTGGGCATAACGAACCCGTATGCGCTCGACCAGACCCAATTCGATGCCGCAGTTGCGCTGCTTCAGCAGGAGCGACCGAACATCACCGACTTCTGGGTTGATTACACCAAGCAGATGGACGTGTTCCGCAACGGCGATGCCAACGTTGGCACGACGTGGCAGATCATCACCAATCTGCTTCAGGGGGAGAAGCCGCCCGTTCCGGTTGATGTGATCAAGCCCGTCGAGGGTGCCACCGGCTGGTCGGACACGTGGATGATCAATTCGAAGACGCGGCACATCAACTGCGCCTACAAGCTCGTCAATTGGCTGACCTCACCCGCGGTCAACATCCAGATCGCCGAGTGGTTCGGCGAGGCCCCGGGTAACAGCAAGGCTTGTGACCTGGCCAGCGACCCGAGCTTCTGCGACACCTTCCACGCCGCTGACAACGATCCGTTCTGGGACAACGTCTGGTACTGGCAGACGCCAGAGGCCCAGTGCGTCGACGGACGAACCAACGCCACGTGCATGGACTTCGGCCAGTGGGTCGACGCCTGGCAGCAGATCAAGGGGTGATGCTGAGGCAATGAGGTTGCTGCCCGGGCCGGCCGACAGGCCGGCCCGGGCCGCTCCAGCTCCGACCCTGCCACTCCCTCGTCAAATGACACGGGCCAAATGACTGCCGGGTCAGTCGACCGCGGCGAGCGTCCGCGGCGCTCCGCGCGTCGCTCGCTGGCGGCCGCTCTCGACCGCCATCCGCGACTGCGCCTGCTGCTGTTGCTGGGGCTGCCTCTCGTCGCCCTTGGGGTCATCTATTTCGGCTCTCTCTTTGTCCTGTTCCTGAACGCTTTCTGGTCACGCGACGCGTTCACAGGACTAGTCGTGCGCGAGTTCACGCTGGCCAACTTCCAGAAGCTGACCAGTCCACTTTTCATCACGGTCGTGTTGCGCACGCTGACGATGGCCGCGGCGGTGACGATCACGTGTGCCGTCGTCGCCTTTCCGATCGCTTACTTCATGGCCCGCGTCGCATCGCCGCGCCTGCGTGGTGCACTGGTCGTTGCCGTGCTCATGCCGCTCTGGGCGAGCTATCTGATCAAGGCCTATTCGTGGCGCCTGATCCTGGCCCAGGACGGAGTTCTCAATTGGGTGCTCCAGCCCCTGGGTCTCGAGGGACCGGGCTACGGTGAGGTGGGACTGTGGCTCGTCTTTGTCTACCTCTGGCTGCCCTACATGGTCCTGCCCATATACGCGGGGCTCGAGCGAATTCCGAACTCGCTGCTTGAGGCATCGGCCGATCTCGGCGGCCGTGGCTGGCGCACCTTTCGCCACGTGATCCTGCCGCTCGCCTTCCCGGCCGTCGTGGCCGGCTCGATCTTCACCTTTTCGCTGACCATGGGCGACTACATCGCCCCGGGCCTGGTCGCTGGTGGCAAGCAGTTCATCGGCAACCTGATCTTGTCCAACTTTGGCGTGCCCGATCTGCCCCTCGCCGCAGCACAATCGCTCGTGCCGCTCGCCATCATGGTCCTCTACCTGATCGTCGCCCGACGGCTCGGGGCGTTCGAAGCGCTATGAGCGCGGAGGCTCGGTAGCGATGGGCAAAGTCGGCCGGCGCACACTGGCGATCGCGACCGCGGTGACGCTGATTTTCATGTACGTGCCGCTGGCGCTCGTGGTCACCTATGCCTTCAACGAGAGCGGCACCCAAACGTGGCCGCCGACCGGCTTCACTCTGCAATGGGTCCAGGACGCGCTGCACAACACCGGCCTCCAGCAGGCCTTCCTGACGTCAATCGGGATCGCCCTCGGCGCGACGATTATTGCGTTGCTGCTCGGGACGCTCGCGGCGCTGGCTGTATCACGCCACCGCTTCTTCGGCCGCGAATCCATCTCGTTCGTGCTCATCTTCCCGCTTGCGCTGCCGGGCGTCGTCACGGGCATGGCCCTGTCGACCACGTTCGCCACGACCGGCGCCCCGCTCGGCGTGTTCGCGATCATCGTGGGCCACGCCACCTTCTGCGTGGTGCTGGTCTTCAACAACGTCGTGGCCCGCATGCGCCGGGTCAGCGGCGCGCTCGAGGAAGCGTCGGCGGACCTTGGCGCCGACTCCTTCCAGACCTTCCGCTTCGTGACCTTCCCGGCAATGCGCTCGGCGATGCTCGCCGGCGGCCTGCTCGCATTCGCGCTGTCGTTCGA
>JBBQEC010000169.1:0-5793 GCA_038320305.1 Candidatus Limnocylindrales bacterium
GTCGTCACGGGCCACGGCCCAAAGTCGCAGGAGCGGCTTGACTTTCGCCGCCTCAACCACGAGCAGACTGCATGGGTACGCTCCACGATCCTGACGGCGTCGCCTTCGATGTCCGCAGCCTGAATTCGGATGCTCACTGTCAGCACCGGATTCGAATGCTATTCGGCGACTCGAGCTGAATCGCGGCGCCGGCGGGTCGATTTCCAGTCATTTCGAGCCTCGCGCTCGCGTGCCGAGTCGGCCACCGTGCATAAAGCGCGCGACCGGGCCGTGAAAAGCCCTCAAATTCCCGCCCGACGTCGAATGGGATTCGAAAGTTGCGGCGGCAAAGTCGCGTGAGCGACGAACCGCGACCGGCTGAGGGCCGGCACGACGAAGCCGGCCGACTCGGCGTGGGTGCCGATCCAGAGGTCTGGGAGGTCTTCCGCCAGGACAAGGAGGGCGACCCGATGCGCCACGCGGGCAACGTCCGCGCACCCGACCGCGAGCTGGCGACGCACTATGCGCGCGAGTTCTATAGCCGGCGCAACGAGAGCGTCAGGCTGTGGGTCGTTCCGCGGACGGAGATCGCGGATCTGTCAGATCCCGATCTGCTCCAGCCACCGCTCGATCGGTCGTTCAAGAAGCCGGGCGGCTACGTGATGCGCGACAAGCTCGACATCGCCAAGAGGAGGGCGGCCGAATGACAGCGGACGCTCGACCACCCGCGGAAGCCCGACCACCCGCGGAAGCCCGACCACCAGCGGAAGCTCGACCACCAGCGGAAGCTCGACCACCCACGGAAACCCGACTCCCCACGCGTCAGCTCATACAGCCGGATCTGCCCGAATTCGACGCCTCTGCACTCGACCCGGAGCTGCGTGCCGCGATCGCGGAGCTTCTGCTGTCGATGGCTGACGACGAATTTGTCGTCGGCTTTCGTGACTCCGAGTGGACGGGCATCGCGCCGATGCTGGAGGAGGACGTGGCCTTTTCGTCGCTGGCGCAGGACGAGATTGGCCATGCCCGGCTGCTGTACGAGATGCGCGCGGCATTGACCGGCGAGAACGCCGATCGACTGGCATTCCATCGCCAGCCGACGGAATATCGCCACGCTCGCCTGCTCGACCAGCCGCGCCAAGGCTGGGGCTTCACGATCACCCGGCGCTGGCTGTACGACACCGCGGACTCGGTGCGCCTCGAGGCACTTGCTCGCTCGTCGTTCGCGCCGCTGAAAGACATCGTGGCCAAGATCCGGCGCGAAGAGAGGTACCACCTGATGCACCTCGATGCGTGGCTCGAGCGCCTTGGCACGCGTCACGGCAAGCCACGCGGCAAGGTCCTGTCGGCGCTGAAGCTCCTGGCTCCGAGCGCGTCGACGGTGTTCACGCCGCTGCCCAACGAGGAGATGCTCGTCGCCGCGGGTGTGCTCTCGGCACCCATGTCGACCTTGGCTGCACGCTGGCGATCGGAGGCCAACGCCCGACTTTGCGCCCTGAACCTGCGACCGATGCCGGACGCACCGCCACCCGCCGACGGCCGCGATCGCCCACAGCCGGACGAGTCCTTTCTGTGGCTGTGGAACGAGTTCACGTCCGTGGCGCGCCTTGAAGAAGGTGCCCAGTGGTAGCGCCAACGATGAGCGCTCGGCCGCTCGAGGCGGCCGTCTGGGCTGCCCTTCAGGACGTGCACGACCCCGAGATTCCGACTATTTCCGTGGTCGACCTGGGCGTCGTGCACAACGTCGAGATCGGCGAGGGCCGGATCCGCGTTGAGCTCCTGCCGACTTTTGTGGGATGTCCCGCGATCGACGTCATGCGTGAGTCCGTTGCTGATCGGTTGCGGCCCTTTGCTGACGAGATCTGCGTCGACGTCTCCTTTGCCGAGCCGTGGACGACGGAGCGCATCACGGACGCTGGTCGTAGCGCACTGAGGCTCGCCGGTTTCGCGCCGCCGCCTCTGGGCGCAGGTGACCCGGACCGCTTCCTGTCGATCTTGCCGAGCCAGCCGATCGGGGAATGCCCATACTGCGGTTCGCGGAACACGACATTGGAGAATGCGTTCGGCCCGACCCTGTGCCGTGCGATCTACCACTGCATCGACTGCCGCCAACCATTCGAGCAGTTCAAGGAGGTCTGATGATCCGCGACCGGTTTGCGCTGGCGGTCCTTGGCGTCACGGTCGGTTTCTTCACCACCCTCGCCGGGCTGGCCAACCTCGAGGACGTGCCGCGCAACATCGACATCGTCGTGCTGTGGCTGGCCGGGCTGCTCCAGCTTGGGTTGCTGTTGACCTGGGTATTCGTGCCCCGACTGCCGCGCTGGATCGTCGCGGGCTGGGGCTTGATCCTGATTGCGGCGGGCATTGGCGTGATCATCACGTCGCCAGTGCCCGCCGGCGCGTCGGTCGTTCCGCGGGCGCTGATCGGACTCGTGGTGGGTGGGATCGTGACCATGATCCTGTCCGCGGTCCACTCGCCCGCTGAGGCGACGTTGGCGCCGCTCACCTGATGTTCGCCGGCTGGCCAGCTGCCTTTGACTCGGCCCAACGCTTACGCGGTGGTCGCGGACTGGATATGCTCACCGATCTCACACAACGTGTTCCAACGTAAGCGCTCGCCGTGTGATCAGGGGCAATGCCACTCGGGTGGCCGAGGTGGCAAGAGGAGGACGTCCAAATGAATGATGGAACGCCTGCCGGCGGCAGCGCCTCCAGCGGCACGCCGCCCAGCGGAGTCAATCGAACCCCGCAGATCGTGACCGGGGTCGTGGTCGCCCTCGTGGTCGTCGTAGTCGGTGCCTGGGCGATCGGCTTCGGTCCCTTTGCCCCTGCGGCGACATCGAGCCCAACAACAGTTGCAACGGCGTCGGCCACCCCGACGGCAGCACTGGCGACTCCAACAATGGATGCCGCGAGTCCCACGATTGCGCCCGCCACCCCGACAGCAGCACTCGCGACTCCCACAGGGGGTAGCGCAACTCCGACCGTAGCTCCGGGCCCTCCGACCGTAGCGCCGGCCACTCCGACCGTTGCCCCCGCGACGCCAACAACGGAGCCGACCGCGGAGTTGCCGCAACGTCCAGAGGCGTGCGCCATTACAAGCCTTGTCTTGAAGAACCCTTCGCGCCTGACGCTTAGCACGGATAACCCCGCCTATCCGCCGTGGTGGGGCGGCGATCCAAAGACGCAATACCCGAATCAGCCGGCGGGCAGCGGCAAGTGGAAGATCAGCAACCCCTATTCGCAAATGGGTTTCGAGGGTGCCACTGCCTATGCCATCGCCACGACGCTCGGGTTCACGCCGGACCAGGTCGACTGGCTGCAGAACACCGTCTTCGAGCAGGCCTTCGCGCCCGGCGAGAAGCCGTTCGACTTCCACATGGCCCAGATCTCCATCACCGACGAGCGAGCGCAGGCGGTCGACTTCAGCGATCCCTACTTCGACTCGGTCCAGTCGGTCGTGGCGCTCGGCGACAACCCGATCGCGGGCGCAACCTCAATAGCTGACCTCCAGCCGTACAAGTTTGGGGCTGCGGCGAACACGACCAGTTACGACTTGATCCAGAACATCATCCAGCCCACGACTCCGGCCGCGGTTTATCCGGACAACAACACTGCGCTGACGGCGCTTCAAAACGGGCAGATTGACGGCATTGTGGTCGACCTTGGCACCGCGTTCTACATGCGCGACGCTCAGCTCGACAACGGCAAGATCGTTGGCCAGTTCGCCCCGGACGTGCAGACCGATCATGTCGGCGCGGTGCTCGACTTGGACAGCCCACTGACGCCATGCGTCGATTGGGCGATACAGACGATGAAGGCCAACGGGACCCTGCAGCAGATCTACGACACATGGATCACATCAGGCCAGGACATCCCGCTCTTCAAGTAACGCCAAAGATCTCGGAAATCGCATGAGCGAGGTCGCGCCGCCGACCTCGCCCGAACCGCTCGCGAGCCGCCCCGGGCGGCTCGCGGGTCGCTTCCGCCCGAGCGGCGTTGGGCTGGCCGCGCTGAGCACGGTGGTCGTTTTCGGCTTCCTCGCCTTCGTCGTCGTCAATGCGCCGGGCTGGCCGCGCGTCCAGCAGAGCTTCTTCTCCGCGGATCAGTTCGCCGAGTCATTGCCCGACCTGGTCGCCGCGCTGGTCATAAATATCCAGCTGTTCCTGATCGCCGAGACCCTGATCCTCATATTCGCGCTCGTGCTGGCAGTCGTTCGCAGCCTGCCCGGGCCGGTCTTCTTTCCACTGCGCCTGATGGCGATCATCTACACCGACATCTTTCGGGCTGTGCCGAGCGTCCTGGTTATCTATCTGCTGGGCTTCGGCATACCCGGTCTGCGCATCAAGGGCCTGACCAATGACCCCTTCATCTGGGGACTGGTTGCGCTGGTCCTGGTTTGGTCGGCCTATGTCGCGGAGGTATACCGCGCAGGCATCGAAGCCGTGCACCCATCGCAGGAGGCGGCCGCCCGCTCCCTGGGGCTGTCGCGCCTTCAGGGACTTCGCTACGTCGTGCTGCCGCAGGCCGTCCGCCGCGTAATACCACCGCTGCTCAACGACTTCATAGGCCTCCAGAAGGACACGGCGCTGGTGTCGTTCATCGGCGTCGTCGAGATCTTCCGCCAGACCCAGCTGGATGCCGGTGGATCCTTCAACTTCACGCCATATCTGGCCGGCGCCGCAATCTTTCTCGTGTTGACAATCCCGATGGCACGCTTCGTCGATTGGCTGGTGGCGCGTGATCGGAAGCGCCAGATGGCGACCATCGCGCGATGAGCTCGGATGACTCCCGACCAGCTCTGCGCATCGAGGGATTGCACAAATCATTCGAACAGCTCGAGGTCCTGCGCGGCATCGATCTGACTGTCGCCGAGCACGAGGTCGTGTGCCTCATCGGTGCGTCCGGCAGTGGCAAGTCCACGCTGCTGCGCTGCATCAACCTGCTCGAGCCCATCAACGGCGGCCGCATCTGGATCGCAGGCGACGAGATCACCGGCCGTGGCGTCAACGTCGACCGCGTCAGGCGGCGTATCGGCATCGTCTTCCAGGCGTACAACCTCTTTCCGCACATGAGCGTCATACGCAACATCACGCTCGCGCCGCGCAAGGTGCTGAAGTTGTCCGCCGCTGAGGCGGACGCGCGAGCGATGGAGCTACTGGCCCGCTTCGGTCTGGCCGACAAACGCGACGAATACCCCGATCGACTGTCAGGCGGTCAGCAGCAGCGCGCCGCGATCGTGCGCGCCCTGGCGATGAAGCCGGACCTACTGTTGCTCGATGAGATCACGTCTGCACTCGACCCAGAACTTGTTGCGGAGGTGTTGGACGTGATCCGCGAGCTTGCCGCCGAGGGAATGACGATGGTGATCGCGACGCACGAGATGGGCTTCGCACGCGACGTGGCCGACCGCGTCTGCTTTCTCGATGACGGCGTGATCCTCGAACATGGTCCGCCGTCGGTGATGCTCTCGAATCCCACAGAGCCGCGGACGCAGCGCTTCCTGCAGCGGATCATCAGCGCGGGACGGCTATGAGCGGACCGCCGTTCGACATCGAATTCACGATCACCATCGACGACCTTGTTATCTACCTGCGCCTGCTGCAGCGCACGCTCAATGTCGTCGGGGTCGTCCTCGGACTCGCCGTTCTCGTCGCTGGCGGCCTGGTCGCGCTGTTCGCGCAGGACCTCTTCACCGGAGTCTGGACACTGCTGATCGGGCTGCTGTTCGTCGTCCTCGCAGGCACCGAATTCCTCGACCGTTTTCGAGTCCAGCGCAACGCGCGAAGCCTGATCGGCACGACCGCGAAGCTG
>JBBQEC010000170.1:0-5651 GCA_038320305.1 Candidatus Limnocylindrales bacterium
TGAGTTCACCACCGGTACGTGACAGAACGGTCACCTTTCTGTAATGGGGCAACAGCGCCGGCCAGCGGCTTATGTCCCGGGCAAGATCGAAGACCCGCTGTCCAGGCGCACTCACGTCGATCTCAATCCGCGATCGCAAGCTCGGATGCCTCCAGGTGTTCGAGCGCCGTTTCGACGAGTTCGACGATCGCAAGCTCGCGCGCCTCGGCCAGGGGGATCCAGGCGGCCATGTCGGTTGACTCCTCGATCTCGTGGCGGATCGACCCGCCGACGATGTGTGCGTGGTACACGATCTGGATGGCTTGGAAGGCGCCCAATCCTTGCTGTGGCTCGGGTCCGCGCGTCCACGAACTGACGAATGCGATTTGTTCCATCTGGCCAACCAGGCCAGTTTCCTCCTCCAGCTCACGCCGTGCTCCGACGACGGGATCCTCGCCAAAGTTCAGCCCACCGCCCGGCAGCGTCCACTGGCCCGCGGCCTGATAGCCCGGCGCAATACGAACGAGCAGGATCTGGCGCGCGTCATCCACGACCAGGGCGTAGGCCGCGATGCGCGTGGTTTGCGGCAGCTCGCCAATGTCGCTCATGGCGCGAGCAACCGAGCCATGAAGCGTGGATCGAGCGCGCGGCTTGCCGGTGATTGATCGGCCAGCACACCCGTCAGCTCGTCGCGCAGGTCCGTCCGTCGGTCGAGCCGGCGCAGCGCGTAATCCAGTACGCGCGGGTTAGCGATGAATGCCTGGAGAACCAGCGTAAACAAGTTCTTGCTCCGAAAGCGCGATCGAACCCGGCGATCGTAGACCGCCAGCGCACTACGGTCGCCCGACAAGCGACGGTCGATGCTCTCGGCAGCCATCCCGGCGGTCTTCAACGCTCGGTGGAGGCCTTCACCCGTCAACGGATCTATGAACTCGATCGCATCGCCGACAAGCAACCACCCTTCGCCAGCAGCCCGCGTGACATGGTGCTCGAGCTGGCCAGCGACTTGCGGAGCGTCAGTCCTGGCAGCCGATGACCAGCGACCCGACTTCCCGGCGACATCGCCAAGCACGCCACCGATCACGGACTCGACCCCATCGCGAAGCCGCGCCGTGGGCACGACGATTCCGACATTGACTCGTTCCCCGGGCACTGGCGCGATGCCGACATACCCGCTCTCGCCGAGCACGAAACGGCCGGTCATCGCCTGGCCGGCTGGAGCCGCGTTTGCGTCGTGGACGTGGAATGTGATTCCTGATCGGCCGAGCCAGTGACGCCCGCTGAGTGCGCCCGCGGCGCGCGCGACCCGTGAGCCGCCGCCATCGGCACCGACGACGATGCGCGCGCTGACCAGCTCCGGCGACGGAGCCTCGTCGTCGGCCAATGCTGAAGCGACGACAACCTGGAGCGCACCGCTTGTCCCCGTCAGGATCACGTCTCGGACGACGGTTCCGCGGCGCACATCAGCGCCAGTTTGTTGCGCCTGATCGAGCAGCGCCGCGTCCAGCGCGACTCGGTCGAAGCCACATGCGAAGCCGTGCCTGTACTCGAGCCGGCACGAAGCTCCTCGCGTCGAGGAAAGCTCCATCGCGGAGATCGACCGGTGCAACTTCGCGATCAGTTCCGGCGCCATCGCGAGCGTCTCCAGGCGCTTGCGTACGAGTGGCGACGCGAAGACGCCGCACGCACGCCAGCGGGGAGTGGCATGGCGCTCGAATATCGCCACGCGATAGCCGAGGCGTGCCAAATGGATGGCCGTGGCCGCGCCGGCCGGACCGCCGCCGACGATGGCGACGTCGAGCGCGTCAGCCATGCGTGAGCGCGGCGTCGGCGACGAAGACGAGCGCGTAGCGATAGGCCGGCCGCGTCCGATATTGAGCGACCAGGCGCAAGCCGGCCTGGCGCGCGATATCGACCATCTCGGGCACCGTGTACGCCCGTCGGACCGACAGTGGCGCGTCGTTGCGCGTGTACTCATTGCGGGTGAAGAGTCTCGTCGTCAGCTGTGCGCCTGCAAGCCAGCGCCAGCCACGGTCCAGGTCGTTGATGACCACGGCCTGACGAGCGACGCGGCGCATTTCGGTCAGAAACGCCACGGCCGCCGCCGGCTCGAGGTGGTGAACGACCATCGACGCGTGAGCGACGTCGAAGGAGGCGCTCGCCTCTTCGCTCAGATTCCCTTCACGAACTTCGATGCCGCGCCTCTCAGTGGCGGCCTTCGCGGCAGCGACGATCTCGGATCGGATGTCCGTCGCCGCGATCTCGCGGCCCTTGCGCTGGAGGTGCCTGGGGATGTCGGCGCCACCGGTTCCCACGTCGAGAATGGTGAGAACAAAGTTGTTCAGCGCCAACGGGGCGATCGCCCGCTCGGATAGCGCCGCGCCGCCCAGCCACCGATTGACCCGCGCCAGGTCACGCAGGTTGCCTGCGAGCAGTTCCGGGTCAAGCGGCCCGTCAAGTAGCTCGGGGGCATCCGCGGCTCTCTTCATGTGCAGACTGTACGCCAGTCGAGATAACGTGACCGATTGGTCACTTGTCGGGTGGCGCACTGGGCACTGTGGGTGTAGTCTGCCGACAAATGGCAACGAAACGCTCCGCCGACGCGCCGCGCGCGCTGATTCGTCCCAAGTCGGAAGACGTTGGCCGGGGCACGCCGGCCCCCAGCAGCTGGGCACTGGGCGATGGCCAGCAGGTCCCGTGGGAATACGCGCCCGCCCCCGAGGCGCGCGACATCGTCCAGCTCAAGTCGCGCTACGGGCTGTTCATCGGCGGCAAGGAAGTCGCGCCACGCAGCGGCCAGTGGTTCACGACGGTTGACCCGGCAACAGAGGAGCCGCTCGCTGAGATCGCACGAGCAACGGTCGAAGACGTTGACCAGGCCGTCAGCGTCGCGCGCCGAGCATTCAAGCGCGAGTGGAGCACGCTGCCGGGCAGTGAGCGCGCCAAGTACCTGTTCCGTATCGCACGGATCCTGCAGGAGCGCAGCCGCGAGTTCGCCGTGCTCGAGTCGCTCGACGGCGGCAAGCCGATCAAGGAGTCGCGCGACGTCGACGTGCCGCTCGCCGCGGCGCACTTCTGGTACTACGCCGGCTGGGCGGACAAGCTCGAGTACGCGTTCCCCAACCGCGATCCGAAGCCGCTCGGCGTCGCTGCGCAGATCATCCCGTGGAACTTCCCGCTGCTGATGCTCGCCTGGAAGATTGCCCCGGCGCTGGCGGCAGGCAACACGGTCGTCCTCAAGCCGGCCAGCTCGACGCCACTCAGTGCGCTCTTCTTTGCCGACGTGTGCCGCCAGGCGGACCTGCCCCCGGGCGTGGTCAACATCATCACCGGCCCGGGCGAGATCGGCCTTGCCCTCGTCAAGCATCCCGACGTGGACAAGGTGGCATTCACCGGCTCGACGTCCGTGGGCAAGGAGATCGGCCGAGCCGTTGCGGGCACCGACAAGGCGCTCACGCTCGAGCTCGGCGGCAAGGCGGCCAACATCGTCTTTGACGATGCGCCGATGGACCAGGCCATCGAGGGCGTGGTCAACGGCATCTTCTTCAACCAGGGCGAGGTGTGCTGCGCCGGCAGTCGCCTCTTCGTCCAGGAATCGATCGCCGAGCCGTTCATCGAGCGTTTGAAAGACCGACTGTCGACCCTCCGGGTAGGCGACCCGCTGGACAAGAACACCGATGTCGGCGCGATTAACAACGCCGCCCAGCTGGCCAAGATCGAAGAGCTTGTAGAGGCCGGCATCGAGGAGGGCGGCGAGATCTACCAGCCTGCCTGCGAGCTGCCTGCCCGTGGCTGGTTCTTCCGGCCCACGTTGTTCACCAATGTCGCTCAGTCGAGCCGTATCGCCCAGGAAGAGATCTTTGGCCCAGTGCTGGCCGTGCTCACCTTCCGGACCCCGGCAGAGGCAATCGAGAAGGCCAACAACACCGCCTACGGATTGTCGGCCGGTGTGTGGACAGAAAAGGGCAGCCGAATTCTCGACATGGTCAGCAAGCTGCGTGCCGGTGTCGTGTGGGCGAACACGTTCAACCGCTTCGACCCGACCTCGCCGTTCGGCGGTTACAAGGAATCCGGCTTCGGCCGCGAGGGCGGCCTGCACGGCTTGCTCGCTTATCTCGACCTGGACGGCGGCCACTGATGGCGGACCAGCCCGAATCACGTCCCGCGCTTCGCCGAACCTCGCGCTCGACTGGCTCCACGTGCAGATCATCGGCAATCGCGCCTGGCGCGCCGTCTGAGGCGGTTGCGCGCATCCCGGTGCGCAAGACGTACAAGCTTTATGTCGGTGGTCAGTTCCCGCGCTCCGAGTCGGGCCGCAGCTACATCGTGCGCACGCCGGACGGAACGCCGCTCGCTAACGCCGTGCGCTCGTCGCGCAAGGATGTGCGCGACGCGATCCGGACGGCACGCGGCGCCGTGGCGGGATGGTCAGGCAAGACGGCGATGAACCGCGGCCAGGTGCTCTACCGCGTGGCCGAGTTGATGGAAGGGCGCCGCGCGCAATTCGCCGAGGAGATCGCCGCGGCTGAAGGACTCACTCCGGCCGCGGCAACGGCCGCAGTGGATCGGTCGATCGACCGCTGGGTCTGGTACGCCGGCTGGGCCGACAAGATCAGCCAGGTGCTCGGAACCGTGAACCCCGTGGCCGCGCCGTACTTCAACTTCAGCATTCCTGAACCCACAGGCGTGGTCGGCATCGTCGCGCCGGAGTCGTCGTCGCTGCTTGGGCTCGTGTCGCGCATGGCACCCGCCGTTGTTGGTGGCAATGCCGTCGTGGTCCTCGCCTCAGAGGGGCGGCCGCTCCCGGCGGTCACGCTGGGCGAAGTCCTGGCCACGTCCGACGTACCGCCGGGGGTGATCAACATCCTGACCGGCCTGCGCCGCGAGCTTGTTCCGATCATCGCCTCGCACATGGACGTCAACGCGCTCGACACGTGGGGCGTGCCGCACGACATGCGCGCGGCAGTCGAGACTGCGGCTATCGACAACGTCAAGCGAGTGGCTCGGCCGCCGCGCGGCGTCGACGAGCGTTTCGACTGGCTCGACGACCGTCGCGCCCAGCGGCCGGAGTGGATTGCCTCGTTCCTCGAGATCAAGACAGTCTGGCATCCCATCGGGATGTAATCCGGATCACGAGAATTCCGTACTTGCACGATCCGCGTAGACCTGCAAGGGCTGCGCGGCCGTTCTCTATCTGAGACTCTGTTCCGATCGGCCATACGGCGCGTGCCGCAGCCCTTGCCGGGGCAGTCATCTGGGTCTAGCCGGCCATCTCGCGTAGCCGGACCGCGCGAACGGCTGACTCGCCCGACTCGTCGTGGCGCAGGAAAACGTAGCAATCGATGCCGTCGGCCAGAAATGCCGTCAGGCGCTGGGTCCACTCCGTGAGCTCGTCGTCCGTGTATGACGTGCGTCGCAGGCGTAGGTAGATGGATTGGCCGGTCAGGCGCAGGTCGGGCTGATCGCGGTCGTCCTGGTCCGTGGCACACAGCGTTGCGCCGCGCTCGCGAAGGCGATCAAACACCTCGTCAACGTGCCACGACTCGTGCTGGAACTCCAGCGTCAGCGGCATGTCCACGGGCCATGCCGCGAGCATCAAGCTCAGCTTCTGATCATCGCGATGGATGTTTTCGCCGATGCGGAACAACACGCTGCCGAGCCGCTCCCCGAAC
>JBBQEC010000171.1:0-5629 GCA_038320305.1 Candidatus Limnocylindrales bacterium
CACGGCCTCTGTGGCAGGTGGCCGGGAGGCGATCTTGCTGCGCTGTGACCATCCGCGTACGAGTCAGCTGCTGCTCGATCGGCCGGATCACTGGCTTGAGCTTGGCGTCGACGCCCAGACGGGCATGATCCTGCTACTCGCCGAGCACGTGGGCGAGCGCATCACGCGCCACGCGGAGGTCACCAGCGTGCGCCTCGACGAGGTCATTCCCGACTCGGCATTCACGATCCACGCGTCGTCGGACACGCGCACGATCTACTGATCGGCCTTACGGCCCGGGCGGAACGTCGACGCGATTAGAATCGGCCACTCATGACGACCGACCAGACGCACGCGACAACGCCTACGGACTCGCCCGTGCGCGACGCCAAGATGTTCATTAACGGCGAGCAGGTCGACGCGCTCGACGGACAGACGTTCGAGGTTTCAAATCCGGCCACCGGCAAGGTCATCGCCCGCGTCCCGTTGGGCGGCAAGGCGGACGTGGACCGGGCCGTCGAAGCAGCCCAGAAGGCGTTCGAGGGGCCGTACTCGAAATGGTCCGCCGCCAAGCGCGGCCGGACGCTCCAGAAGTTCGCCGATCTGGTCAAGAAGAACATGGAAGAGCTGGCCCAGATCGACCGCGAGAACGTGGGCAAGCCCATCGCCGCGTCGAGGGGCGAGTCCTTCGCGGTCAGCCTCGTGCTCGAGTATTACGCCGGCGCCGCGACAAAGCATTTCGGCGAAACGATCCCCACATCGATCCCGGGTCTCGACTTCACTCTGCGCGAGCCGATTGGTGTGGTTGGCATGATCGTGCCCTGGAACTTTCCGCAGAACATGGCCGCATGGAAGCTCGGACCGGCCCTCGCGACGGGCAACACATGCATCCTGAAGCCGGCATCGTGGACGCCATTGTCGGCGATCCGATTGGCGGAGCTGGCCCTCGAGGCGGGTTTTCCGCCGGGCGTGGTCAACGTCGTTACTGGTCCCGGCGGGACTGCCGGTGCAGCCCTCGCCGCGCACCCGGGCGTTGGCAAGATCGCTTTCACTGGTGAGACAACGACGGGCCAGGAGATCATGCGGCTGGCGGCCAACAACGTTAAGAAGGTCTCGCTCGAGTTGGGCGGCAAGAGCGCGAACATCTGCTTCGCCGATGCGGACCTTGAGAAGTTCGCCGCGGCCGCGCCAATGTCCGTGTTCGACAACGCCGGCCAGAACTGCACCGCGCGCAGCCGCATCCTCGTCGAGCGCTCAGTCCACGATCGGGTAGTTGAGCTCTTCGCGCAGCAGACCGCCAAGCTGGTTGTCGGTGACCCCGGGGACGACAAGACGCAGGTAGGCAGCCTCGTCCACCCGCGCCAGCTCGAACGGGTCGCGGAATTCATCGAGTCGGCCCAATCTGAAGGCGCGCGGCTCGTGATTGGTGGCCAACCGCCGGAGGACGCAGCGCTCGCTGGCGGCGCGTTCCTGATGCCGACGATCTTCGATGGCGCCACTGCGGACATGCGTTTCATCCGCGAGGAAATCTTTGGCCCGGTCGTTGGCATCATCACGTTCGACTCGGAAGAGGAGGCCGTCCGGCTCGCGAACGACACGCCCTACGGGCTTGCGGGGAGCGTCTGGACGAGAGACATCGGCCGCGCAATCCGGGTCGCCAAGGGCGTCAAGTCGGGCACCGTCTCGATCAACAGCAACGACACGATCCACACCGAGGCACCCTTCGGCGGCTACAAGATGTCCGGCATGGGCCGCGAGCTGGGCATGCACGCGCTCGATGAGTACACACAAGTCAAGAACGTTTTCGTAGACCTTGGTTGATCGCGTGGAGGTCCTGACCGACCTCACCGCGGTCGAAGGACTTTTACCCGAATGGCGCGCGCTGGCCGCATCCTCGGCGCGCTCCGCCCTTGAAGCACCGGACTGGCAGCTGCCTCTGGCACGCCGCTATCTCACGCGCTACGGAATTCGATTCCTGACATGGCGCCATGGTGGCGAGCTCGTCGGCGTGGCCCCCCTTTCGCTCATCGCTGACCGGCCGCGGATCAGGCCCGTCCGCCAGCTCGCGTGGTGGGGATCGGTCGGCCCGCGCATGCGCGGCCTGAGCGATGTTGTGGCGACTGATGACGCGCGCGCGGATGTCCTGGACTCGTTCGCTGGGTGGCTGCGTTCCAACCCCGAATGGGACGTGCTGCGCGTCGTGCGGCCGCAGTTCGAATCTCCCACGACGACGCGCTTACGCGCCGAGGCACCAGGCGCAGGGTGGGCGTATGCGGACTACGCGAACCTGCGCTCGACTACATACCAGGTCGATCTGCCCAATTCCGCTGAGGGCTGGGAAAAGCACCTCGGCACCAAGGCTCGCAAGGTCATGCGCTGGGAGAGGCGCAAGTTCGCCGAGCGCGGCGGTGAGATTGTCCCGTTCGTGCCGGCGGAGGCTCTGGGCGAGTCGCTCGACACGATCGAGCGACTGCTCCGCGAGCGCTGGGGCGATGGCGAGGTCTACTTCCCGCGCGACCCATCGTTTCGCGGCCTCGTGCACGAAGCGATCCCAGCACTCGCGGAGCGTGGTGACGCTTGGCTCACGGTGGCCCGTGACGACGCCGGAATCCAGGGTGTGCTCGTATCTGTCAAGCAGAATGGCTACGGAATGGCTTTAATGGTGGCGATGACGTCCGAAGCCGTGTACCGGCCGTTTTCACTGGGTAAGCACCTGTTCGACGTCGGCCTTGCCGAGGCCGTTCAGCGCGGCTGCCATAACTACGACTTCCTGTGGGTCGGTGGCTACAAGGAAACCTTCTGGCATGCGACGCCGCGCCTGCTCGAAAGCGCCATGGTCGGCCGAGGCTTGCTGGGTCGTCAGGTCGCCAGGATCTGGGCACGCCGCGAAGCCGGCCCACTGGTGCCCTCAAGCACCGCCGAAAGTCCTACGTGACTCGACATAAGAAGTACTACTACCGACAATTGAAGCCATCGCGGGGAGCAACGACGTGCGTCATGACAAACGGTCGCCTGGTGGACGCGCGGAGCAATGGCGAGCCCGGTCCTGCGTGGCACCGAGGCCATTTGACGTTGCCCCAGGTATTTGCGATCGGACTCCTGTCACTGGCGCAATTCTTTGACTACTCGACCTTCCTGATCCTGGTCTCGCGCCACGGCCTGGCGGCCGAGGCAAATCCGATCGTGGTGCGCATCGCAGAGACATCGGGTTTGCCGGGCCTGACGCTGGCCAAGATCCTGACGGTGGCGTTTGCCGCGTCGATGATGCTGCTCGTCGCGCCCCGCCGGCCCAAGCTGGCCATGGTGCTCGTTGCATTTGGAGTCGCGGCCGGATTAGTTGGCGGGATCTCCAACGTAGCTTCGTTCTAGCTCTGGCTTGCGCCCGGCGGTATCCCGCCAGCGCCGCGGCCACGCGACCCAGATGAGAAGCACAATCAGCATCAGGTTGCGCACATTGAGTGCGATGACAGCGTCAGGGCGCATGTCGATCAGCGGCGCGAAGTTGAGTGGATAGATGAACGTGGTCAGGACCAGGATGGCCAGGAAAAGGGTCGACTGAGCCCCTCCGATCAACGCCACGAACGGCAACAGCCAGACGAGGTACTGCGGCGACAGAACCTTGTTCGTCAAGATCACCACGAGCAGCGTCGCAACCAGGTAGATGACCAGCGTGCTCCGCTGGACCGAGCCCAGTTCACGCACGTCGCGGACGAAGCTCACTGCGCAGGCTCCGACGACGCCGGCGATGAGGAGGACGTTGAAGAGATCGGTCGGCGTTGAGAGCATGTTGAGTGCCGGCGACGCAATCTGCCATGAGCCGAAGCCTACGGCGACGCGCGCCGGAACGTTGGCCAGCGTGTGCGCCAGCATGGCCAAGCCTCCCGCAATCGACTCGATCTCGACGCCTCGATTCTCCTGGTAGAGGACGTAGGAGAAGGCCTTGGTGCCGGCCAACAGGACCGGACCGGCCAGGATTAGCCCGACGGTGATTGCACCTCCGACGATAAGCGCTGCTGCATCCCTGAAGCGTCGCTCGGCGACGGCGGCGAGGACGAAGACCGGTCCCAGAAACACTGGATAGATCTTGGCCATGGCCCCGACACCCAAGCTGACGCCAGTCCAGCCAGAGCGCCCGGAGGACCAAGCCGCAAGTGCCAGAGCGGCACACAACGCGGGCAGTATGTCGAAGCGCCAGATGACGATGGGCAACGCGGCGAGCGACAGGCCGATGAACATCGCTGTGGCGTCCCAGGGCCGCTCCACTGACCATCGGCGCCGCGCGAGCCACACAACAACTGCCAAGGTGGCAAGCGCAAGGATGATGCTGATGACGCTGAACCACGTCTCGTAGGCCCCCTTGGACGGTCCGCCGAGAAGCCTCGGCAGAGTCATGTGAATGAGGGCGAGGGGCGGGTATTCGCTGGTGATGTCGCGGTACGGGAGCCTACCCAGGGCAATGCTGTCGGCTGTCGCGAAAAACGGAAGCGGGTCACCTTCGCGCGGCTGCAGCACGATGAGCAGCAGCGTCATTGCCACGCCAACCGCCAGGTGGACGTAGCCAACAATCGTCAGTTTCATGTCATTGGCTGGAGCTTGGGCGCCAGCAGTTGTACCCCTGGTCACGCCGAATCGGGTCCCCACGGAGGCGAGTCGATGCCCTCCGCCTGAAGCTCGGGATGGTTGAATCGCAGCCAATCGCGCAGTGCCCAGGCCGTCGTCTGGAAGGCGATGTGCGGCCAGGGAATGGCATCCGGCGCGAAGGCACGAACGTCAAGGCTCTCGGACGTGGGTTGAGCCTCGCCACCGACGATGCGCGCCTGCCAGCAAGCCACCACGACCGCGGCCTGAGTCCGGCTGTAGAGGCCAATGATGTCGGTGGTCTCGACAACGAGACCAGTCTCCTCGAGCGTCTCGCGCACCGCGCCTTCTTGAGCGGTCTCATCAATCTCGAGAAATCCCCCCGGCTGCGCCCATAGGCCGTAGCCGGGCTCGATGGCACGCTGGATGAGCACCAGCCTGCTCTCGTCGGTGATCGGGATCGTGGTGACCACCAGGCGCGGATTGACGTAGGCGATGAAGCCGCACGAAGGGCACGCCAGCCGGTCACGCGTCTCGGCTTCGATGGGACCAAACGTGAGCGGCTCCCCGCAGCGCGAGCAATAGTTGAGATTGGCGGCGAGCCAGCGTGGGACACCGGGCATGCCGGAGCGTCGCTGGCTCATTGGACGAGCAGTGCGATGGCAAGCCCGAGGCTGGCAACGAGGATTGCGGCAAGCACAGCAGCCCAGACGAAGCGAAACAGGCCGCGGTTCCGATCGACAGGCAACCATGCCCATGCCGAACGCCAGACACGTACCGCGGCGTCTGCGGAGATCGGGATGAGGAGCACGCTCGCGATCAGGGCGGGAATGCGCGCGATCGGCGATCCCAGGGCGTTGCCGAATTCGAGCGCGGAGATGGCCACGACGCCACAGATGAGCACGATGATGGACAGGTAGATGAACCAGTCACCCAGCAGCGGCGGACTCGTCTCCGGCACGCGTTGAGGCGGCTGATGGCGACGTGGGGGCGGCAGTTCCTGACGGTCCAGATCCACCGACCGAGTTTAGAGAGCCTACTGAGGACGGTTGGTTGGATCTTCCTCGATCTG
>JBBQEC010000172.1:0-5554 GCA_038320305.1 Candidatus Limnocylindrales bacterium
GGCAGCGCTCATGACAGGTCCTCCCTAGCTCGTCTTGAGGTCCGCGTCCAACGCGGCGCGCAGCTCGTCGATGGAGACCACGCCCTCGAACTTGGCCGTGATCTTGCCATTGGCGTCGACGACGAAGGTGTAAGGCTCCGTCGGCAGACCCCAGATGTTGGTCGCGTCGTCCGGGATAGGCAGGTCATCTTCGCTCAGAACCGGTTGAAGCTGGCCGTTCGTGTACGTCAGCTCGTAGGGCTCCATGTGGATGAACGTCAGCTTGTCCTTGTAGTCGGCAGCCGCCTGCTTGACCAGGTTCAGAGTAGGCCCGCATGTTGCCGATCGGCAGAACGCAGGCGTTGCGAACACGATGACGAACGGCTTGTGCTGGGCCAAAGCGTCGGGCTCGGAGACCTTGTAGAAGTCGGGGTCCGGCTTGGTGTCGGACGAGATGTGCGCGATGCCATCTGGGGTCGTGGCGGTTGGCGTGTCGGAAGTCGGTGCCTGCGCGCCGATCGCCGGCGTGCTGCCGGTTTGGGCAACCTGGAAGACCATGCGACCAGTCCGGTGAGTGCCATCAGCCTCTGTCGTGACCGTTTCGAGGCCCCAGAATCCGGCACCGTTGAAGCTGACGCTGGCGCGATACAGGCCGGGCAGACCCTGGATGGTGGGAAGGTAAGTTGCCGGCGTGTCGATCTTGGGAGTGGCAGCGTCTTCTGCCAGGTTGTAGAGGCGAAACTGGACCGGCCGATCCGGAGAGGCGAGAGGCTCGTTCTGCTGGGTGATCAGATTCACGAGCATCCGATTCGGGCCGACGACAAGCTCCGTGGACACCGGGATGGGGATCAGGTCCGACGCTGCGTTGGGCGGCCAGCCGGGATAGCCGCCGACTGGTGCCTGTGTCGGGGTAGCAGTCGGGACGCCACCGCCCACGGCGTTGCACGCCACGGCGAGCAGGGCAAAAGACAGCAACAGAACCGCGGAACGCATCGTCAACCACCATACCGCCGATTCCATAAGACGGGCTGAGCGACTGATTTCTCACGGGGTTCCTCGGCGCGCCCGGATACAATTCCGAGGCTCCAATGACCCTTCCGCAGCGTTCCACGACCTTCGAGCGCATGGCGTTCGTGACTGCCGCGATGACGTACCTCCTGGTAGTCATCGGCGCCGTCGTGCGCTCGACCGACAGCGGTATGGGCTGCCCCGACTGGCCCACCTGCCACGGGTCGTGGATACCGCCGATCGGCGACAGCGCAGCGTGGATCGAGTGGGTGCATCGCGGCGTCGCGGTCGTGATCGGGTTCTTGGTCCTGGGCATGGTCGTGCTTGCCATCCGCAACTACCGACACCAACGTTCGATCCTGTGGTCGACGATCCTCGCGCTCGTTCTTACGGGCTTCCAGGCTTACCTGGGCAAGGTCACGGTCGACACGAGCAATTCCGGCGACACGGTCACGGCCCATCTGGCCTCCGCTCTTGCACTGCTCGGGCTACTGACGTTCATCGCGATTCGCGCGCGCTATCCCGGGGCACTGCCAGCTCGCGGTGCCTCACAACGCCTGACCCTGCTGCTCGCGTTTTTGGCGGCTTCGATCTATGCGCTACTGCTCTTTGGCTCGCAGGTCACAGGCACCAGTTCCGCGCTCGTGTTCCCGGATTGGCCGCTCATGAACGGCCAGCTGCTACCCGCTTTCTCGCCCGATCCAGCGCTCGCCTCGTTGCAGATGGCGCAATTCCTGCACCGGATCGTGGCCGCGATCGTCGGCGTGTTCATCCTCGCAGCCGCGATCTACGTCTGGCGCGCGGTGCGCATGGCGCGACGCGGCGGCAAGCCCGTCCCGGACGGCGACGCGATCCTGGCTTTGGTGGCCACGGCCACTGCCCTCTACGCGATCCAGGTCGTCGTTGGTGCGTTGCAGATCACGACCGCGCTCGCCGCATGGGCGGTGGCGCTCCATCTCGCGCTTGGTGCGCTGATCTGGGCACTCGCCGCCGGGGCCGTCTTCGTCAGCTACTTCGAGGCGCGGACCTTCGGCTCGGGCGTCCACGCGGGCGATTCGTCGCCGGCCGACGCTGAGCAGGCGGCAGGAGCGAGCGAGACGGCACGATCGTCCGGGGAGAGCGAAGTCGTGCCGCCGGTCGCGTCGGCGAGTGTGCGCGACCGAGTCGGTGCCTATGTCGCCCTGACCAAGCCACGCATCATCGAGCTGCTGCTGGTCACGACCGTGCCCGCGATGTTCCTCGCCGCGCGCGGCGTGCCGCCACTCACCCTGGTGTTCTGGACACTGCTCGGCGGAACGATGGCAGCCGGCGCCGCGAACGCGATCAACTGCTACATCGACCGCGACATCGACATGTTGATGACCCGGACGCGGCGCCGGCCGTTGCCCGCGCACGAGGTCAACCCGGAGGACGCCCTCGTCTTCGGCTTGATCCTCGGCGTCGTCGCGTTTGCAGTCATGGCCTTCTTCACCAACCTCGTCGCCGCCTTCCTGACGCTCCTCGCCATGGCGTTTTACATCGTCATCTACACGATGCTGCTCAAGCGCTCGACGCCGCAGAACATTGTCCTTGGCGGAGCCGCCGGGGCACTGCCACCGGTCATCGGCTGGGCTGCTGTCACGGGCGACATCACGCTCCCCGCATTGCTGCTCTTCGCGATCGTCTTCTATTGGACGCCGCCGCATTTCTGGGCGCTGTCACTACGCATTCGCAAGGATTACGCCGCGGCCAAAGTGCCGATGCTGCCGGTCACCCACGGCGTGCCGGAGACGACGCGCCAGATCGCGCTCTACTCGGTGCTGATGGTGTGCCTGACGCTGGTCTTCTTCGCCGTCGCCAAGATGGGCCTCGTCTTCCTGGCCGGGGCGCTCATCCTGGGCGCACTGTTCCTGCTCCAGGCATTCGAGATGTGGCGCGATGGGACCGATGCGCGCGCGGTCAGGCTGTACAAGTTCTCGATCACGTACCTGACCGCGCTGTTCGCGCTCATGATTCTGGACGTGTTCGTCTTCCTGCCTCTCTAGTTGCCGCTCTAGCGAGGGTCACGTGGACCCGATTTCCCGGGCAAAGTCCCACCAGACGCGGATCGATTCGCTGTGGGACTTCGATGATCCCGCAGAAAGCGAGCGCCGATTTCGGGATGCTGCCAATTCCGAGCGCGGGCTTGATGGCGAGATCCTGACGACACAGATTGCCCGAGCCGTGGGTCTCCAGGGCCGATACGACGAATCGGTGGCGTTGTTGAACGAGCTGCCCGACGACGAAGACGAGGAGTTGCGAGTGCGCGTCCTGCTTGAGAGCGGTCGCGTGATCAACTCATCGGGCGGCGCGGATCGTGCACGACACGAGTTCGAGGCAGCTCTGACTGCGGCCGAGGCGGCCGGATTCGAGTTCCTGGCCACCGACGCGCTGCACATGCTCGCGATCGTCGCGGCGCCGAACGAGCAGGACGCGCTGAACGGGCGCGCGCTCGAACTTGCCACTTCTGCCACTGACCCTCGCGCGCGCCTGTGGCGGGCGAGCCTGCTCAACAACATGGGCTGGTCGGCCTTCGAGCGCGGCGATCTGCCGCTGGCTCTTCAGCGGTTCGAGGACGCGCTCGTCGCGCGCGAGGAGCACGGCAAGACGTCGGAGATCCTCGCAGCACGATGGTGCGTGGCGCGCACGCTGCGCGAGATGAGCCACTTCGACGAGGCACTCGCGATCCAGCTCCAACTCGCCGACGCGCACCGCGCGCCAGGCTCCACTGACCCATACGTTGACGAAGAGATCGCCGCCTGCCGCGCCGCCCTAAATGAGAACGACCCCACTGCCAGCTAACAGCTCTCCAGCCTTGAGAGCTCGAAGGATGGAGCTCGGCGGGGTGGAGAACTCTGCGCCGAGTGCCTCGCGCAGCTCATCGACGAGGGCGCGATTGGTTCGGGTATCGGCCAAGACGAGGAGAACAATGTCGGCTCCTCCATCCCGAACGCGGAGCCGCATGTGGCGAACGAGTTCCTGCATGTCGCGGATGCGCGTCTCGGCCTCGATGCCGATGCGCTGCCCACCCAACCGCAGGAGCAGGTCCCACGATCGAAGCTCGTGCGGACCTGGAAGAGGAGCCTCCGCAAATACCGTGAATGCGCTTGAGATAGCGCGTCGGATACGCCCGATCAGGGCTTGGTGCCCTCGATCCCTTATGCGCTGGCCAAGTGGGTGAAGCGAGACGCTCAGCTCAAGTCCCAGGAGCACGGCCGCGGCCGAGACATCGACGAGAGCCGGCGGTACATCTCCGCATTCGAATCGACGATAGGCCGATCCTGACCAGCCCAATGCCTGGGACATCGCTCGCCCACTGACGTCGCCGGCGAGGCGGGCCTCTCGAAGCTCGCGCAGGACGCGCTGGACGATGTCAGCGCCTCTGCGCTTGCCTCGCTCAGCCGGACGCTCCCTGGTTGCCAAGTCGAAATTGTCGCAATCGGCACTTATCTCACCGTTACGCGCCGGAGGACGGCCGCGAGCTGCGCCGCACAGCGGTGCTAAGGACCGGGGTCGCCCCGACGACCGCGAACGTTCTCTCGCGCGCGGCCCTTTTGGAGGGCCTTTCGTCATTCCCGCCGGTCCGCATGTGCGCTGGGCGGCGCCCAGAACCGCTAAGTCGGAGAATTTCGTCGATCTGGAGGCTCGACCAACACGTTTGCCATGGAATACCGGTCGTTAGAACCGCCTGGCGGCGCTCGGCCGGCGCGGAGCGGCGGGCAGGGACAGAGCGGCGGGCGCTCGGGCCGGCGCGGAGCGGCGGGCAGGGACAGAGCGGCGCGCTCGGGCCGGCGCGGAGCGGCGGGCGCTCGGGCCGGCGCGGAGCGGCGGGCAGTCAGTCGGTTGGGGGCTGTGGGATGGGCGTGGCGGGGTGAACCGGAGAGTCGGTGACACGCGGCGAGACGAGGGCTTGGCGAGCTTCCTCGCGATCGAGTTGGGCGTCCAGTCGGAGGCCTTCGCGATCCTCGGCCCGGAGCCACACCCAGATGGTGAGGAGCAGGCCGATCAGGAAGACCAGGTCGCCGAGGACCCACATCAGGCCGCCGGCAAGGGCCTGATCCTCGAGAGGTGTCGGACCCCACGGTCGGAGCAGGGTCTCGTAGTGGCTGTACAGGACGGCCGGAGCGGAGAAGATCGCCAGGCCCAGGAACGACGACTGGGGCATGCCCAGGAACAGGTAGCCGATCCGTGCGGGGTGGGACAGGCGCCACGGCGATGGGTCGGCCCCGACAACGGGCCACCAGAAGAGCAGGCCAGCGCCCAGGAACAGGGCGTGCTCAAAGACGTGGATCACCTCGTTATCCAGCGATGCGTTGAACAAAGGTGAGAAGTGGCTGCCCCACATGACCGCGGCGAAGATGATCCAGGTCACGACGGGAAAAGAGATGACCTTGACGGGCCACGAATGAAGCACGGGCAGGATCACGCGCTGGCGTGTCTCGGGCGATGAGACGCGCAGAAGCAAAGTGATCGGCGCACCCATGACCAGCAATGGTGCCGCGACCAGGGTCAGCAGCACGTGTTGGACCATGTGGACCGAGAAAAGAGT
>JBBQEC010000173.1:0-5492 GCA_038320305.1 Candidatus Limnocylindrales bacterium
CGTCCGATCCGTTTCACCGATCTCGCTCAACGTGTCGCTCGATCCCAGGACATCGGCGAGTTGCTCGAGCGCCTCATTGAGGCTCTGCTTGGCCGACACAAGCGCGTTGTCGTTGGGTGCACCGCCAGTATCTGGTCGCGGCGCGAGACCGAGGCCTGCGCCTTCGTCCATGGAGCCGTCATTTGGGCTGGACGTCGCCGAGCGGCCGGCGGGTGGCGCTTGCGCCGGCCTGCCTTCAATCTTTTCGCGCAGCTTGACCAGGCTCAGCTCATTGTTGGCGACCTGCTCGGCCAGTCGCCGTCGCTTCTTGGGGTCCTCAACCTTGAGTAGTTCATAGGCGTGTGACAGAGTGTCTTTGCGCAAAGACACGAGCTGCTTGATCTCCGTCGGCGCCCCCGCAAGCCGCAACCGATTCTCGATGTAGCCTTTGTCCTTGCCCAGCTTCTGGGCAAGCTTGCGCACGCTATACCCGTGGTCGTGCGTCATTCGGTCGTAGATCATCGCCTCTTCGAGAGGGGAGAGATCCTCACGCTGCAGATTCTCGATGATCCCAATCTCGAGCGCCGTCTCGTCGTCGAGCTGCTCGATGAGGGCCGGTATCTCCGTTAGACCCGCGGCCCGCGCCGCTCGCCAGCGGCGCTCGCCGGCGACGAGCTGGTATTGATGCACCCCGCCCATCGGGCGAACGAGTACCGGCTGCAGAACGCCGTGCTCCTTGATCGACGCGGACAGGTCGTTCAGCGCATCCTCATCGAAGTTCATACGCGGCTGGTCTGGATTCGGTGTGATCCAGTCGAGCGGGACATTCCTTATCCCGGCCGGCCGGTCGCTGCCATCGTCAGCGATGAGGCTCAGGATGGCCGGCGACAGGTCGCGCTCCTCGGCAAGTCGTCGTGCCGCAGTGCCGCGGAAATCTGGTCTAGCCAAGCTCGATTACCTCCCGTGCAAGTCCGCGATAGGCACGGGCCGCTTCGGTGTTGCTCGCGTACGACGTCACGGGTCGTCCGACCAATGGGGCTTCGCCCAGACGGACCGTCTGGCGAATCATGTTTTCAAAGATGTGATGGTCGCTCAAGTCGCGTAGCTCCTGGAGCATGTCGCGCCCGAGGATCGTGCGGCCGTCATAGAACGTAGCCAGAAGGCCAAGGACGCGCAATCGAGGATTGAGGCCCTTGAGGCGGATCTGGTCGATCACGTTCATCAGTGCCGTGAAGCCCTTGAGCGCGTAGTACTGCGTTTGGACTGGGATGATCACGCCATCGGATGCGACGAGTGCGTTCAGTGTCAGGAGCCCGAGTGTTGGCGGGCAGTCGATCAGGACGTAGTCGTAGCGCTCCGCGGCGGAACTCTGGAGCAGTTCGCGCAATGCTTGCTCACGGCCGATTGCACTGAAGAGAACGTTCTCAGTTGCGGACAGGTCGATTGTCGAAGGCGCAACGTCGACACCGGGAGTCTGCGTTGGAACGATGATGTCGTCCAGGTTCACGCCCGGGTCGACAAGGGCTTCGGCTATCGATCGATCGACATTGCGCAGGTTGATGCCCAACCCAACCGAAAGGTTTGACTGTGGGTCCATGTCAACGCACAGGACCCGGTATCCCTGTTCAGCAAGCGCTCCGGCGAGGTTGATAGCCGTCGTCGTCTTGCCCACGCCACCCTTCTGGTTAGCGATGGCGATGATCTTTGGCAACCGCTCCGCCTCCTTGATCTAGAAACGCGCGGCGACGCAGACGTCGTCGCCGTCGTTCAATCTACCAAGATCCATCTTCGAACCACAGGCCGGTTATCCACATATGAACGAAGTTGTTCACCGATTCTGTGGACAGTCCGCGTTGCTACGATATCGGCGGGCAGCGCACAGTCGACCAGTTGCGGAGGGTTTCAGGCCAGTGACCTCGAAAGAATCAGAGCTTGCGCGGCTGGAAAAGCTGCGCGCCGAGAGTCTGCTCGGCGGCGGTGCGAAACGCATCGACCAGCAGCACGAGCGCGGCAAGCTCACGGCTCGCGAAAGGCTGGAGCTGCTGCTCGATGCGGATTCGTTCGTTGAGTTCGATGCGTTCGTCACGCACCGCACCTCCGATTTCGGGCTCGATCGCGAGCGTTACCTTGGAGACGGCGTTATAACCGGCCACGGCACGATCGACGGGCGATTGGTGTTCGTGTTCAGCCAAGACTTCACCGTGTTCGGCGGCTCGCTCTCAGAAGCTCATGCCGAAAAGATCTGCAAGATCATGGATCTGGCCGTGCGCGTTGGCGCGCCGATCATCGGCCTGAACGATTCCGGCGGCGCCCGCATCCAAGAGGGCGTCGTCTCCCTCGGCGGTTATGCCGACATCTTTCTGCGCAACACGCTCGCATCCGGCGTCGTGCCACAGATCTCATTGGTGATGGGTCCATGCGCCGGTGGCGCGGTCTACTCGCCGGCAATCACCGACTTCACGATCATGGTCGAGGGCACGAGCTACATGTTCGTAACTGGGCCGGAGGTGGTGAAAACGGTCACTCACGAGGACGTCGATCGCGAACACCTTGGGGGCGCCAGCGTGCACACGCAGATCAGCGGTGTGGCGCATCTCGCCGCGCGGGATGAGGCAGACGCGTTGATGCTCTGTCGACGAATTCTCGAGCACCTGCCCCAGAACAACGTTTCAAAACCAGCGCGGCGCGACACGTCCGATCCGAGCGACCGCCGCGACGAAGGTCTGGATCACGTGATCCCGGCCGAGCCGACTCAGCCGTACGACATGCACGAAGTCATCAATCGCGTCGTCGACGACGCTGAGTTCCTTGAGATCCAGCCACGCTGGGCGGCCAACATCATCGTCGGCTTCGCCCACGTGGGCGGCACTAGCGTCGGCATAGTCGCTCATCAACCCGCGGTGCTCGCCGGCGCCCTGGACATCGACTCGTCCGACAAGGCGGCCCGTTTCGTGCGCACCTGTGACGCTTTCAACGTGCCGTTGCTCACCTTCGTCGACGTACCCGGCTTCCTGCCCGGCGTTGCCCAGGAGCACGGTGGCATCATTCGCCACGGAGCGAAACTGCTCTACGCGTACGCTGAGGCGACCGTGCCCAAAGTGACAGTCATCACGCGCAAGGCATATGGCGGCGCATATGACGTCATGAGCAGCAAGCACATTCGCGGCGACGTGAATTTGGCCTGGCCATCGGCGCGCATCGCGGTCATGGGCGTCGAGGGCGCGGTGAACATAATCTTCCGCGACGAGCTCGCCCAGGCCGCTGACGCGGACGCGGAACGAACGCGCCTGGCACACGAATACGAAGAGACGTTTGCCAACCCGTACATCGCGGCAAGCAGGGGATATGTCGACGACGTCATCATTCCATCGGACACGCGACCGCGCGTGATCGCGGCCCTTGAGATGCTGGCGGGCAAACGCCAGAGCAACCTGCCGCGTAAGCACGGCAACATCCCGCTCTAGTGTCTTTGCGCAAAGACACGCCTGTCTTCAAACGGATTCTGGTTGCCAACAGGGGCGAGATAGCCGTACGCGTAATCAGGGCGTGTCGCGACCTGGGCATCGAATCCGTCGCGGTTTACTCGGATGCGGACACCGGAGCTGTGCACGCCCGACTTGCCGATGTTGCAGTAAACATCGGCCCCGCTCCGGCTGCGGACAGCTACCTGCGCATCGATCAAGTGATGGACGCTGCGGCCCAGACCGGTGCCGACGCTCTCCACCCGGGCTACGGCTTCCTGTCCGAGCAGCCCGAGATCGCTGATGCGTGCGCCGCCGCGGGCGTTACCTTCATAGGGCCATCGCGCGAGGCCCTCGACCAGCTCGGCGACAAGATCGCCGCGCGGCGACGTGCATCTGCGGCGGGCGTCCCGGTCGTGCCCGGCATTTTCGAACCGATATCAGTCGGCAGGCCGGATGATGAGAAGAGCGTTCGCCGCGAAGCGGACCGGATTGGCTTTCCAGTGCTCGTCAAGGCCGCGGCCGGCGGCGGCGGCCGGGGCATGCGCCGAGTTGACGATCCAAAGGAGCTGCTCGAGGCCGTCCACGGAGCGAGCCGCGAGGCCGCCGCCGCCTTTGGCGACGGCAGCGTCTACCTCGAACGCTACGTCGAGCGCGCACGGCACGTCGAGGTACAGCTGCTGGGCGACTCACAGGGCACGATCGTGGCCCTGGGCGAGCGCGACTGCTCGACGCAGCGACGCCATCAGAAGCTCGTGGAGGAAGCGCCTGCCCCAGGTCTGACGCGCGATCAAAGGCTCGAGCTGCACGAGCTCGCGGTCAAGGTCGCCGCGACCGTTGGCTTGCGCAGTGCGGCCACGGCCGAGTTCCTGCTGACCCCGGATGGCGATTTCTGGTTCCTGGAGGTGAACGCCCGACTACAGGTCGAGCACGGTGTAACGGAGCTGGTCTGTGACCTGGACCTGGTCTGCGAACAGATCGCCATAGCCGCGGGTCAGCCCCTGTCCGAGCGAGTACGTCGCGCTGCGGCTAACGCGGCCAACCCCATCCGCCACGCGATTGAAGTCCGCCTCACGGCCGAGGATCCGGCCAATTCATTCGTGCCTGGCCCGGGCCGCCTGACCCGTTGGCGGCCTGCATCTGGCCCGGGCGTCAGGGTTGACTCGGGCGTGGAGGAGGGCAGCATCATCCCGGGCGACTACGACTCGATGTTCGCCAAGATGATGGTCGTCGCCAGGGACCGGCGGACGGCGATAGCGCGGATGCGCCGCGCACTGGCCGAGACGGAGATCGGCGGGATCCAATCGACGCTGCCGTTCCACCGCTGGCTACTTGGGCGCCACGAGTTCACTGACGAGAGCGGGGCCGGCTTGTCGACCGATCTCATTGCCCGGACCTGGGAGCCGGCGCCTCTCGTAGCGACGGCCGCGCTACGCGCGGCCGAGTTGGCCGCTCTCGCGTCGCATACAGAAGTTCCACGTGCAGCCGCCCCGACCGATACGAGCAACGGTTCCGCAACCGCCGTCGACCAGGACGGTTGGTGGTCGACCGGCGTGCGCGATGCGCTGGAGACGAGGCTATGACCGCGTCTCGCCGAGATCGGATCACGGTCACCGACGCGAACCTGGTCATTCAGCCGGCGCCCGACGAGCTCAGCCGGTTCGCACAACCGCGCTTCGGGGAGATCGTCACCGCGCTCGCGTCGAGCGCCGAGGATCGCGCGATCGGTCGGCGCCGTTTCGAGGTTGTGGTCGATGGCTGGCGCTTCGAGGTAACCACAGAGTCGGCGCAGCGTGCCGAGCTGCGCGATCGGGCTCTGCGCGCCGCCGGAGAGCACCAGGTCGCGTCGGACGTGATCCTGCGCGCCCAGATCCCGGGACGGATCGCTCGCGTCTGGGTCGTCGAGGGCCAACAGGTCGAACAGGGCGAGCGGTTGCTGGCGATCGAGGCGATGAAGATGGAGAACGAGATTCGCGCGCCGCACGCGGGCAAAGTGCTGTCAATTCGGATTGAGGCCGGCGCGCGCGTCGAACGCAACGATGAGTTGCTGAC
>JBBQEC010000174.1:0-5471 GCA_038320305.1 Candidatus Limnocylindrales bacterium
GCGATCAGGTCCTCGACCTGGTTCATGTCCTGTCCGTCGAAGGACAGGATCAGGTCACCCGGCTTGAGGCCGGCCTGCGCTGCGGGCGTGCCCGACTGGACCGTCAGAACGATCAGCCCGTGGTCGGCGGCGATGTTGTACTGCTGGGCGATCTCAGGCGTGAGCGTGCCGTAGCGAATGCCCAGGAAGGCGTGCTGGACGGTTTTGCCGGCGATCAGGTCGTCGGCTACGTTGGTCACGGTCTGGGCCGGGATCGCGAAGCCAATGGACACCGCCGACTGGGCCGGCGGGATATAGGCGACGTTCATGCCGATGACCTTGGAGTCAGCGTCAACGAGCGCGCCGCCCGAGTTGCCTGGTGAGATTGCGGCATCGGTCTGGATGAGATCGACGAGAGCCTGCGACTCCTGGGCCGAGCCCGGGATGGTGCGCTGAAGGCCGGACACGATGCCGACGGTGACCGTGTTCTCGAAGCCGAGCGGGCTGCCAAGAGCGACCGCCAGCTGGCCGACCTGGGGCAGGTTCTGCTCGAAGGACGCCGCCGGAAGACCGGTCTTGTCGACCTTGAGGACGGCCACGTCGGTCGTCGGGTCCGTGCCAACGAGCGTGGCCGGAAGCTGCTCGCCAGAAGCAAACGCGACGGTGTAGGTGTTGCCGCTCGCCACAACGTGGTTGTTGGTCACGATATAACCGTCCGCGTTGTAGATGATGCCGCTGCCCAAGCCGGCGTCAGTGGTCACTGTCACGACGCTCGACTGGATCTGCTTGACGATGCTCACGACGGGGCCGAAGGGATCGACCGGCGTGGCGGGCGCCTGCGTTGCCGTCGGCGAGGCAGCGTTGTCGGCAGGCGGCGTGGTCGCTCCGGCGAGCGCAGTGTTCCCTTGACTGGTAGTGGTCGTGGCCACCGGCACGGCGCCGGGGGTGGTCGCCGCGCTCGACAACTGGACGCAGCCAGTCACGACAGCGGCTGCAAGGGCCAACGACGAAAGAAACAGGACTGCTGGGTGTCTGGACATAGAGCGAGTGCCTCTCCGCGATCTGGTACAACGCAGGCGGTGCTTGGCGCCGCTGCTCATGACTGGGGTGCCAGGAACGATGTTCGTGGCCCGGACTGTGGGGTATCTGTGAGATCGCGGAGAATTGGCGCATGAGAGTCTCGGCCAAGGCTGACTATGCCGTTCGTGCCGTGCTCGAGCTCGCCTCCGCGTCGGATTCAAAGCCGCTCAAGCGCGAGCAGATCTCTGCCGCTCAGAACATTCCGTCCAAGTTCCTCGAGACGATCATGCTCGAGCTAAAACACGCCGGGATCGTCAAGAGCACGCGCGGCGCCGGAGGTGGCTATGGGCTCGCGCGGCCGGCGGAGGACATCAGCGTGGCGGACGTCATCCGCGCGGTCGACGGCCCCCTCGCCAATGTGCGTGGCGAGCGCGTTGAGACGGTCGAGTACGTCGGCGCGGCAAGCGCGCTGCGCGATGTGTGGGTTGCTGTCCGCGCGAGCCTGCGCAGAGTGCTCGAGTCGACCAGCCTCCAGGATGTCGTCGAGGGGGATCTGCCCGAAGCCGTGCGCGACCTGACCACAGACCCAGAGGCCTGGATCTCGCTCAATCGCCGCCGGCGCTCGCCGACGGACCGGCCGGTTGCCGAAGATTCCGGCAGTTAAGGGCTCGAAGCCGCCGCGTTCCCGTCAGATGCAGAACTGGTCTGCACGGTTTCACGATTTCCCGGCATCTGCCTGACCAGTCCTGCATCTGTCAGGAGAATCGCCCAATGCAGCCGATTTTGCCGTTCCCGCGCTGCCACTAGCAGCATTTGTCAGGAAGCACCCCGACATGGTCGCTCGGCAGCGGCTGGGCTGGTTGCAATTTGTCCGAGAGACGTGAAGAGGCCGAGGCCCAGATAGGGTCTCGGCCACTTTATTGACTGGCGCTTGTCGCGCCGCGCTCAAACTTCTTTGAACTCGCCCTCGACGGCTTCCTCGGCGTCGGCCGAACCTTCGGCCGAGCCTTCGCTGGCGCCTTCGCGCGGCTCGGAGCCGTTGCCGGCTTCGGGGCCTGATCCGTCGCTCGCGCCACCTGCTGAGTCCGCATCCGCGGCCTGGTAGGCAGCAGTGCCAACCTTCTGGAGTGATTCGGCGACCTCGCTCGACCGTGACCGAACCGCGTCGAGGTCATTGCCCTTGAGGGCCTCGCGCAGGGCAGTCACCTTGTTCTCGACGTCCGCCTTGTCCTCTGACGAGACCTTGTCGCCCAGGTCGCGCAATGTGCGATCGGCCTGGAACGCGAGCGCGTCCGCCTGGTTGCGCGTCTCGACCTCGTCGCGCCGCTGACGATCTTCCTCGGCGTGCTCCTGGGCGTCGCGGACCATCTTGTCAACGTCGTCCTTGGACAGCATCGACGAAGCCGTGATGCGTACCTGCTGTTCGCGACTCGTCGCGCGATCCTTGGCCCTGACATCGAGGATTCCGTTCGCGTCGATGTCGAACGTGACCTCGATCTGCGGGATGCCGCGCGGTGACGCCGGGATGCCGTCGAGGATGAAGCGACCGAGCGTCTTGTTGTCGCCAGCCATCTCACGCTCGCCCTGAAGGACGTGAATCTCGACCTGCGGTTGATTGTCCGAAGCAGTCGAGAACACCTGCGACTTGGAAGTCGGGATGGTGGTGTTGCGCTCGATGAGCTTGGTCATGACACCACCGAGCGTCTCGATGCCCAGCGACAGCGGGGTAACGTCGAGCAGCAGGACGTCCTTGACATCGCCCGCGAGCACGCCGGCCTGGATAGCCGCACCGATGGCCACGACCTCGTCCGGGTTTACGCCCTTGTGAGGCTCCTTGCCGCCGAACATCTTCTTGACCGCCTCGACGACGGCCGGCATGCGCGTCTGGCCGCCGACGAGGATGACCTCGTCGATGTCCGTTGGCTTGAGGCCCGCGTCCTTGAGGGCAGCCTCGACCGGACCGCGCGTCCGCTCGACGAGGTCAGCGACCAGGTCCTCGAGCTTGGCGCGCGAGAGTGTCATGACAAGGTGCTTGGGATTGCGATCCGCGTCGACCGTGATGTACGGCAGGTTGATCTCTGTCTGCGCCGTTGACGACAGCTCGATCTTAGCCTTCTCGGCAGCCTCTTTGAGGCGCTGGAGTGACTGCTGGTCCTTGGACAGGTCGATGCCCTGGTCTTTCTTGAACTCCGTCAGCAGCCAGTCGATGACGCGTTGGTCGAAGTCATCGCCGCCCAGGTGCGTGTCGCCGTTGGTAGCCTTGACCTCGAAGACGCCGTCGCCCAGCTCCAGGATCGAGATGTCGAAAGTGCCGCCGCCCAGGTCGTAGACGGCAATCTGCTCATCCTTCTTCTTGTCCAGGCCGTAGGCCAGGGCAGAAGCGGTTGGCTCGTTGATGATGCGCTTGACGTCGAGGCCTGCGATGCGGCCGGCATCCTTGGTCGCCTGGCGCTGCGTGTCGTCGAAGTACGCCGGGACGGTGATCACCGCTTCCGTGATCTTCTCGCCCAGGAATGCTTCGGCGTCTGCCTTGAGCTTCTGCAGGATCATCGCGCTGATCTCTGGTGGCGTGTACGTCTTGCCATCCGAGACCTTGACCGCGACGCCATCGCTCTTGGGGTCTTTCTCGATCGTGTAGGGAACGAGGTCCTTCGTGCGCTTGACCTCCGGGTCGTCCCAGCGCCGGCCCATGAAGCGCTTGATCGAGTAGACGGTGTTTGCCGGGTTGGTGATCGCCTGACGCTTGGCCACCTGGCCAACCAGGCGCTCGCCAGTCTTGGTGAAGGCGACTACCGACGGAACGGTTCGTCCACCTTCCGAGCTGGGGATGACGGTCGGCTCGCCGCCCTCCATGACGGCCACGACCGAGTTGGTCGTGCCGAGGTCAATGCCGATGATTCTGCCCACTAGTTGTTTCCTCCGGGATGAGTCGAGTAGATCTGATCTGTCTTGGGGTTCCTGGCCACGGCGACCATCGCCGGCCGCAGCACTCGGTCGCGGATCCGATATCCGCGCTGAAGCTCGGCAACGACTGTTCCGTCGGCGACGTCGTCGCGATCCTCTTGAACGACCGCTTCGTGCTCGTGCGGGTTGAAGCGCTTGCCGACCGCGTCAATTGGGCTGAGTCCCTCGGACGTCAGCAGCAGGTCCAGCTTCCGATCGATCGCAGCGATGCCCTCGATCCAGCCTAGATCCTGGAGCTCGGCGGGCATGTTGGCGATGGCGCGGTCGAAGTCATCGACGATGACGAGCAGCTTGGTCAGCAGCACTTCATTGGCCAGGCCGAGCATCTGCTCACGCTCCTGTTCCATCCGCCGGCGGTAGTTGGCGAAGTCGGCCGCGTTGCGCTGCCAGTTGGCTTTCGCCTCGGCGCTTTCCAGTTGGACGGCCTCGAGCTGCTCGCGCAGTTGTTCAACCTCAGCGCTGAGCGCCTGGGGCGAAGTGTCCAGTTCGGCGATGCGCTCTTCGGCGCGTGTTCGGGGCCTTGGATTGGTCATCGATAGAGCTGCTCCACGAGTTCGTTCATCAGGCCGCTGACGAAGCGGACGGTGCCGATCGCCTCCGGATATGCCATTCGAGTAGGTCCGAGCACGCCGACCACGCCCATCGCGCGGCCGGGCTGCCCATACGTGGCGAGCACCAGCGAGACGTCCTGCATCTCTTCGGGCTCGTTCTCAGTGCCGATCAGGATATGTACGTCCGGCGCGTTCGCCACGCGACGGACGAGCGAGCCGAGGTATTCACGGTTCTGCAGCGCCGCAAAGACGCGACGCAGCTTCTCGCTCTGGCTGAACTCCGGTTCGGACATCACGTTCAACAGACCGTCACTGAAGACGTCCTCAACGGTCGCCGAGTCGAAATCGCGCATCATCCGCTCAATGCGCTGACAGATGCGCAACATGAGTGCCGGCACGTCCAGATCCTCCGCCAGCTGCGTCACTCGATTCGCCACCTGGCGAGCGGAACGACCACCGAGCTCGGCGTTTACGAGGCGCGCGACATCGTCCAGCTCGTGCTGGTCATATGGCTCGGTCAGAGGGATCAGCTCCTGCTTCACCGAACCTTCCGCGAGGACAAGAACAAGACTTGCCGTCTGCGGAGCGGTAGCCACAAGGTCGATATGCCGCAGACGGCACTGGCGCGGCTTCGCCGGTGTTGCGATTCCGGCCGCATGAGTCGTTGCGGCGATCGTTGCTGCGGCCAGTCGGAACCACTGCTCGCTGGCAAACTCGACCTGGCCGAATTGATGGCGGATCATCAGGCGTTCGACCGGCGCCAGGTGCATCTGCGGTGCGATCGACTCGACGTAAAGCCGATAACCCGTATCGGTGGGAACGCGGCCGGAGCTCGTGTGCGGATGATTCAGGTATCCAGCGGTCTCGAGCTCGGCCAGGACGTTGCGCACGGTCGCAGAGCTGACGCCGAGGTTGTAGCGCTCGACGAGCGTCTGACTGCCAACCGGCTCTGCGGTG
>JBBQEC010000175.1:0-5399 GCA_038320305.1 Candidatus Limnocylindrales bacterium
CAGAAGCAAGCTCAGGCAGGTCGGTGCGCAGCTGTTCCGCGCTGATCTCGTCGATGACGCTCACGGTTTGACTCACTGTGTGACTGAGGCGCGCCGTATCAGCGGCCAGAATTTCAGGTCGGGTGCTGGAGTATACATGGAGGTTTACGATCGAGCGGTGCTCATCGTTGGCGCCGTCGTAATCCGCGTCGAAGACATGCCACGCCAGGTCGCATTCTGGTCGGCGGTTCTCGACTACGTGCCTCGCGCGGATGCGGATGACGATTTCACTCAGCTGGTGCCGCGCGATGGCGGGCCGGGGCCGCGGATTTCGCTCGATCACTGGTCCGCCGACCTACACAATCCACCAAGACTGCACTTGGACCTGTATGCCAAAGACCAGATGGCGGAAGTTGAACGGCTTAAATCCCTCGGAGCGACCGAGGTTGCATGGGCACGAAAGCCTGACGACGCTGACTTCGTCATCCTGGCCGACCCTGAGGGCAACCGCTTTTGTGTCATCGACGCGCCCGACTTCCCATACGCGGGCTAACCATCGTCGACCTCGTAGCCGACGAGCCAGAGCAGGCCGTAGCGATCCACGACCTGACCGTCGTAGGCGCCCCATGGACGCTTTTGCAAGTCGTCGAGTATTCGTCCGCCATCCGCGAGCCTGGCGAACCATCTGCGCAGCACATCGGGCGCCGCGGTTCCCAGTAGCGCGAACATCAGGCCCTCGCTCTGAAAAGCTGGCTCGCTGCCGGCCACATCCGCGGCAAAGAGCGTCACCGGCCCGTCGGTCAGGTCGCCGTGGGCGATCGCATCGGCGGGGCCATCTGTGCGACCGAACTCTTCGAACGTGAAAAGGCGGACTGCGCAACCAAAAATGTCGCCGTAGTAGGTCAGGGCATCCCGGGCTGTGCCTGGGAAATGAATGTATGGGGTTGGACCGCTCACTTGGCTGATGCTACGGCCTGTCGATCAATCGGCATCCGCGAGGCGCTCGATGAGGTCCGGCCGGCTGGTTCGAGTACGGGCCAGGGCCTGGCCACGGCGCCACTCGTCGACGGCGCCATGGTTGCCCGACAGCAGGACCTCAGGCACCGTTTGACCGTCGAATTCGGCTGGGCGCGTGTACTGCGGGTATTCGAGAAGTCCGTTCGAAAACGACTCCTCAATCGGTGAGGCATCGTCGATCGCTCCGGGCAACAGGCGCAGCACCGCATCGATTAGGACCATCGCCGGCAGCTCGCCGCCCGAGAGAACGTAGTCGCCGATCGAGATCTCCATGTCGACCATGTCGCGCACGCGAGCATCGACGCCCTCGTAGCGCGGACAGAGCAGCAACACGTGTTCCTTTGTGGACAAGCCTTGTGCCATCGCTTGAGTCAAAGGCGTGCCGCCTGGATCGAGCAGAATCCTGGTCGTCTCCGGCCGTGCCAGGGCCAAAAGCGCACCAGCGATTGGCTCGACCCGCAGGATCATGCCGGCGCCACCGCCATACGGATAATCATCCACGCTGCGGTGGCGCCCGAGGCCCCACTGGCGCAGATCATGGGCGTGTAGCTCCGCGAGGCCGCGCTCGAGGGCGCGACCTGGAATGCTGGCCGCGAGCGGACCCGGGAACAGCTCGGGGAAGATCGTGACGACGTCGATCTGGAGCGTCACCCGGCCTCCGGTTCCGCCTTGGCCCCCGGCTCCGGCGCCGCCCCCACGTCGCCTTCGGCTTCGTCCTCCGGTTCGCCGCGCAAACCAAGCATCGCCGCGTCGACCACGATCCTCTTGGCGGCCGTATCGAGCTCCTTGACGATGGCGGCGACCGCGGGCACGAGCGTTTCGCCCCGGGCGCCGCGCACGACGTAGACCTCCGACCCACCGACGCGGAAGACGTCAGCAACCGTGCCCAGATCCTCGCCATCCGTGGTCACGACGGCGCAGCCCTCGATGTCGTGCCAGTAGAACCCGTCGACAGGCAGGTCGGTCGAGTCGCCTTCGAGGTACGTATTGCGCAATCCATCCGCTGCATTCCGGTCGCGGATCTCGCCGAATCGAACGAGCAAACCCGGACCATCTCGATGGGCGCTGAGAATCGTCAACGGCCGGTTGTCACCCTCCCGATGGAGGACGTTGCCGGCCGCAAATCGATCTGGATTGTCTGAGAGGATCTCGACGCGAACTGCGCCGTTGAGGCCGTGAACGCCCCGGACGAGGCCGACCACAAGCCGGTCCGTCACCGCGACGCCCTCAGCGCGCTCAGACGATCTCGAGCGAGACCGACTCCCCTTCGCGTGCCGCGACCACCTTGAGCAGCGTGCGCAGAGCCTTGGCCACGCTCCCGTTGCGGCCGATGACCTTGCCCATGTCGTCTTCTGCGACATGGAGCTCGATGACGCGCCCATCCTGATCATCAATCGTCTTGACCGTGACGGCTTCGGGGCTGTCGACCAGCGACCGCGCCACAAATTCGACGAGCGACTCGGCGGTCATGCCTACTTCGCCTTCTGAGGTTCAGCGGGGAGAATGCCGACGCCACGAAACAGGCGAGCGACGGTGTCCGAAGGCTGCGCACCCTTGCTCAGCCACTCGCGAGCCTTGGCCTCATCGACCTTGATCTCGATCGGATCGGTGCGCGGGTTGTAGTGCCCGAGCGTGTCGAGAGATCGGCCGTCGCGTGCGTTTCGGCTGTCAGCAACGACGAAGCGGTAGGTGGGTTGCTTGGTCGCACCAACGCGCGTCAAACGGATTTTTACTGCCACAGATTCAGAATGCCTCCCTTGGAAAGTCGAGCCAAGGTTACTCGACGAACAGAAAGCCGTTGCGCACCATGATTCCCCCGTCGACGTGGCTGACGAGGGAGAAGCTGCTCAACGGATCGATGAACGGTTTCTTGTTGGCATCGAAGTCCTGCTTCTTGTCGGCCGGGACGTTCGACTCGTAAGCGTTGGCGGCTGCGGCGACATCGACGTAGATGATGCCGGCGTTGTCGGCAGGGGCTGACGCGATCGCCTTCTGGTACCGGGCGCTGGAAGCCAGCGAGTCGCTCGTCGAACGATCGAGGGCGGAGGTGACAAAGTCGTCGAGCCCCAGGTACAGCCGACCATCTGCGACAGCCACCTGCAGCGTGAGTGGGCTCGAGCCTGCGTCTGGTGAAACGACATGGATGACCGACACCTTGGTGCCTTTGTGATCGATCTCCTCGGTCGAGATCTGGGCGCCAGCCGACTGACCGCCGAAGCTGCCGAGCATCTTGATCAGGGCCAACAGCTTGGAGACGCGCTGCGTCGCAACGGCCTGATCGTCAACGGTGACGACGATGCCGCCACCGACCTTGTCATTGGCATAGGTCACGCCAACAGCCGCGTCATCGATGAAATCGAGGTACTGGTCGGGCTTGGCGCCCAGGAACTGCACGAACAGCTGGCTCGTGTCGCCCAGGCCGCCGAGCCCACTTGGCAGCGGACCGGCCTGTGACGGACCGGTCTGTGCGCAATCCAACAGGTTCTTGATCAGCAGATCGAGGTTCGCGCCGGCGTTGCGCGTCTCGAAATAGGCCATCGTGTCGGCGGGCATTGCCTGAGCGAGCGTCGTCTGCTTGTTCGACGGTGCCGGGGGAGCACCGTCACCCGACGGAAACTGGCTGCGCACAGTAAATGCGAGGTGGTCGTTTTGGGCCGTGACCTCGCCGACGTACTTGACCCCGACCATTGTGTTCGCGATCTGCGTGCAGCTGGCTGGAAGCGGCATATCTGAGGGCAGTGGCATGGCTGCGAGATGCTTGCTGCCATCGAAGTAGACCGTTGCCAGTCGGTCGGCGTGGAGCGCGGCGAGCTGCTGGGTGAAGAACGTGTCGTCGGCAAGGGTGGGATTCTGTCCGGCCCTGACGTCAAGCGCCTGCTTGAGCAGATCGATATCGGGCGACACGAGCAGTGCGTCGTCTGTGATCACGTACGAAAACGAGCGAGACGTTCCGCCAGGTTGGGCAACGGTCTCGATCTCGACGCCCTGATAGTTCAGCCCGTTGACCAGCGAATTGCCAAGGTTTGCGTCAATCACGGATTGCAATTTGGTCTTGTCGCTGACGGTGAAAGCAACGACCCCCTCAGGATCCGGTGGACCCGCGGGATAGTTGGGCGACGCGCCCGAGCCAAACTGCGTGGTGCTCGGGTTGCCAAACACGGCGACCTGGCCACCGAACCACGGCTTGACGTCATTGTTCCAGTCGACCGCGCCGTTGGTCTTGTTGTTCAGGACCGAGTTGAGCGACTCGTCGAGCTTCTGCTGGAATGCGGCCTGATCGGCGAAGCCCGGGAAGTGGTTCATGAATGCCGCGAGGGCGTCGTGCTGGTCGCCAGGCAGATCGAGTCGGAACTCGGCGTACATGCCTGTGTCGGCGGGCACGTAGTGAGCAGTCGCGGACGCGGCTCCGGCGCGCGGCGCAGCCAGGAACAGCACGCCGCCCACGACGAGGATCACGATCAGAGTCGCCGCGCCGGCGACAAGCCAACGCAGGCGTCCGCCGCCCTTGGACGGTGTCGGATCCAGGGGTCGGCTTGTAACCGCCGACTTCTCCGCACCAACGGCGACCGCGCCGGGCGACGTAAAAAGAGGCGCCGAACTGGCCGGCGCAATCGCGGCTTTCGAGGGTGAGTCGTCTACGCTCGGAAAAGAGGGCGGATCGCGATCGAGTCGTGTCTCGTCGTTCATCGCGCCATCCTGGTTAGTAGTCATCGAATCAGAGTCTCCAAGGGTTTGTCGGGTCATGCTCCCATGACCCAGACGCTTTGTCGAACGGTCCTGTTTCCTATCGACGCGGGCCAAATGGCAGCATCTGTCGGCGCCCGCCCGGCCCGCTGAGCTGCTTCATCATCTTGCGCATCTCGCCGAACTGCTTGACGACGCGATTCACGTCCTGAAGCGTGCTGCCCGAGCCGCGCGCGATTCGTCGGCGGCGACTCGCGGTGAGGATGTCCGGATCAATCCGCTCCTGACGAGTCATCGACTGGATGACCGCCTCGACACGCGTCAGCTCGCCGCTGTCGACGGCCTGCTGAGCCTGCTTGGCCGCACCGCCCATGCCCGGGATCATCTCGAGCAGCCCGCCGATCGGACCCATTTTCTTGATCTGCTGCATCTGGCTCAGGAAGTCCTCGAGGGTGAAGGCGTTGCGCTGCAGCTTGCGCGCCAGTTCCTCGGCCTCCTTCTGATCGACGTGCTCCTGGGCGCGCTCCACGAGCGTGAGCACGTCACCCATGCCAAGGATCCGGCCGGCGAGGCGGTCGGGATGGAACACCTCCAGAGCGTCCGTTCGTTCGCCCGTGCCCATGAACTTGACGGGCAGACCCGTAACCGCGGTGATCGACAGGGCGGCGGGGCCCCCGGCGGCGCCCGCGGCCAGGGGGCGCACCAACCCGCGGGAGGGG
>JBBQEC010000176.1:0-5386 GCA_038320305.1 Candidatus Limnocylindrales bacterium
ATACTGTCTGCTTAAGGCGCGCGCATCCAAGGCCGTAGCCAGCAAAAGCGAGGTGGATATGGCCAAGCATTCCAAGTCGGAGCGCGACAAGCGCAAGGAACAGAGCGAGGCAGTCGCGCGCATCGAGGCGGCGTGGGTCGCCAGCGTCCCGAGCGCCCGTGCCAAGGAGTTCGCGGCGGAGGTCGCGGTCGCCCGCGCTCGCGGTCCCGTGGAGCCACGGCCGGATATGGCCCCTGGCACACTTCCCAACCCCCCTCGACCGGGCCACGAGCCCAAGGTCAAGAAGGAACCGGCACGGTCGCGCCGCAAGTGGTAGCCCACGCGCGCCTCACGGCCCCATCAGCGTGAGGAGCGTGGATGACCAAACGTAAGAAGCAGTTCTTCCCACCCAAGCAGAACAGGCGCGCACCGGAGCCGGGCTCAGACGCCTCTCCTGAGCGACCGAACCTCGCGACGATCAACCTCGACGCCGGCACAGGCAAATCAGGCTTCGCGGTCGGCGACAGTGTTCGCATCCAGGGCAACGGCACTTATTCCGGTGAGATCGCAACGATCGAGCGCATCAGCGCCGGCGTGATCCCGAGCGCAGTCGTGCGCACGATCAGTGGCGGCTCGCGCCACGTCCGAACGATCGACCTGGTGCCGGCAAAGATGGAATCGCCCGCTCCCGACTGACCTCGCGGGACCATAGGACAGCCGACTTAGGTACCCACGCCGCGGGCGTCCGGCTCTACAGTCGAGTCACCCGGTAGGCGGGGGTAATTCGAGGAGGCTCGACTCACCAGCCGTGGCCGTCGACCGGGTGGAATGATCTGCTTTTATCGCCCATTTCGAAGGGGCACGATCGCTGCTCCCGGCGCAGCGGCAAGCCGAAGCTAGGCGCCCCGCTTGTAGATGTCCGGATCGCGGATCTCCATGAAGCGTCCGGGCTCGACGACGGTGAAGCCGAACTGCTCGTACAGGCCGTGCGCATCGCGCGTCGCCAGCATCCACCGACGCAGCCCCTGCACCTCAGGGTGCGCCTTGACGCACTCCATCAGCCACTTTCCAAGTCCGCGGCCGCGATGCTCGTCGAGCACGAATACGTCCCCGAGCCATGCGAACGTCGCCTTGTCTGTGACGACGCGAGCGAAGCCGATCTGCTCGCGGCCTTGATATGCGCCGAACACGATCGAGCCCTGAATCGCGCGCTCTACGACGTCGAGGGGCACGCCCTCAGACCAGTACGCCTCCTCGCTCAGGAAGCGATGAGTCAGGGCGAGGTTGATCCGTGAAGGATCCGTCGAGATCTCGTATTCGCCGCGTTGCCAGGCCTGCCACTCCATGGCTAAACGGCGCCCAGCGAGCGAGATATCAGTGTCATTGTTCGATTTTGACGAACCGTTGCCAGATCCGCAGAAATCTGCCAAATCGCGCTGAATACAGCCAGGGGGTTCACGTCACGACGTGCCACGAACCCAGCCGGGCCGCTGAAATGGCCGATCGACGGCGTACGGCCGGCCAGCGTCGTCCTGAAACTGGAAATCAAATAGCGACATTTATGTCGAGGACGAGGACTCGAGCATCGAGCGAGATCAGGGGGTCAGCCCGCCGGTGCGCGTGGGCCATATTCCTTGACGATTCTATGCCCGTGGTTATGGGCTGACGAGCGCCGTTATGGGCTGGCGAGCGCTGTGTCGATCGTCAGGATCAGCTGGTCCGTCTCCGCGAGCGAGCCGGTAACGTACAGCGATGCCGTCTTGGCCTGGCCGGGCGCCATGTCGTTGACCACACCCGTGCCGACGCCAACCAGCACTCCGTCGCGCATCACGCCCGCCGCGACGGTCAAGCTGACGGACGAGTCGGAGCCATTCGTGACCTCGACGTCGATTGTCGGGAAGTCTCCGGCATTGATCGTCGGCGGCCCGAACGTGACCTGTTTCGCAATGTCGCCGCTCTCGGTCGACGGGTCCTCGCTGAACATCGTGTCGATCTGGACAGTGACCGTGTCGGAGGTCCCGGGCGTCCCGTCGATGAATAGCGCCGGCGTCCGGATCGTGCCCGGCAGATGGTCGCTGACGATGCCCGTCGCGGTCGCGGTGATCGTGTCACCGTCCTTGAACGTGGCCTTGAGCGTGTAGAACTTGACCGTGACGTCGATGTTCTGAACGAGGAGCGCGACCTCCTGGAAGGTTGCCGGGTCGCCGATGACCTCCGGGCTGCCCAGGATCAGGCCATGGTCCTCGACGCCCGGGATCTGGCTGGGCTCGGGTGTCGGCTGGCCCGGGCCTTCGCTCGGCGGAGCCTCGGTGGGTGGCGCTTCAGTTGGAGGCTCGGCCGTGGGGCCAGACGGAATGTCACTTGGCTCTGCGGTCGGCTCTGCGGAGGTCGGGAGGGCCTCGGTTGGCTGCTCCGTCGGAGCCTCCACGGACTCCGCCGGCTCCTGTGTCGGGGTCGACTTGGGGGATTTGGTCGGCTCGGCCGACGGCGGTGAGACCGTTGGAATGATGACCGGGAACGATGGCGCCGGTGGCTGGTTGGCGAAGACGAAGACCGCGCCAACAATAAGGACGAGCAGGAGCGCCACGACCACGCCGACGATCAGGTTGCGCGAGGTGTTGTTGTCAGCCGGTGGGGGCGGCGGCTGATAGGGGTTCGTTCCACCCGGTGGCGGCGCAGGCGGCCCCTGCCACCCCGGCGGAGGTGGCGGCGCCTCATAGCCGGTAGGACCGGGCGGCGTGTAGCTCGGCTGTGGCGGGTAACCCGGCTGCGGCGGCGGCACCGGATAGTTCGGCTGCGGCGGCGGCACCGGATAGTTCGGCTGCGTCGGCGGCACTGGATAGTTCGGCTGCGTCGGCGAGTCAGGTGGCTGTGGCGGCCAGCCTCCTGGCGGCGGTTGCTGGGACATGGCCCTAAGCGTAACGGCGAAATCGGGCGCCGTTTCAGACCAAAGTCCGTTCTATTGGCCACGAACGGCTCGGCGACGAGGGATGGGAGTCCGGCACTGACGATCAACAAGAGCTGACGATCAACGCGAACTGGGCCGGTACGAAAGTCGCGTAGCCGGCCACCGAGTGTGGCCGGAAGATTGGCGAGTGCTGATCAGGCGCTCCGTCATTGCCGCCCTCTGTCTGCTGCTTCTCGCCGCGTCGAACGTTGCGGCGGCCACGTCTGTCTCGATCAGCAGCTCTGCGTACTCGCCAACGTCAGTGACAGTTGCGATGGGTGGCAGCATCAAATGGAAGAACACGACGGGCAAGAAGCACACAGTCACGTCCGATGCTTTCTTCCTGTGGGGTACCTTGACCGTCAGGAAGCACACGACTTCGAGCGCGCTGACCTTTCAGGAAGCCGGCACGTTCCCTTACCACGACTCGAATAGCCCGGCGCATGGCCAAGTTGCGGTTCCGATGAAGGTCGACGCGACGTACCTATCGCTCGGCGGCACCGTCACGCTGTCCTTGGGTACTGCGCCGCCATCCGGCCCGGTCTGGCACGTCGTCCAGGGTCGCGTCAACGGGGGCGCGTGGGCCACGGTCGCGACGACTGGCACAAACTCGACCGGGTTCACGCCGACCAAAGTTGGGACGTGGGAATTCCAGACTTACCTGCATCATGCACTGAGCAACACGAACTCCGGCACGAGCCCTGTAGTCACGGTGACCGTCAGCTAGACGCAGGCTTCCCGTCGACGCTGCCCCTCCGGCGCTACATTCACAGCAAGGGCGCACAATCGCACCTCATTTGCCGTGATGGGACCGAAGGAGGACTGCCTGGTGGCCGACCATTTCCTGGATAACCGCCCAGCGTGGATCGATCTGTCGTCGGCAGATCCTGAAGGCTCGCGCAACTTCTATACGCAGCTGCTGGGCTGGGACATCCAGGTCAACCCGGATCCGCAGTATGGCGGCTACGCCATGGCCCAGGACGCCGGCGTGGGCCTGGCGGGAGTCGGGCCAAAGATGGACCCCAATGCGCCGACCGCGTGGAACCTGTACATCGGCACGGATGATGCGGCGGCCCTCGCTCAGCGCGTCACTGACAACGGCGGCAAGGTGGTCATGGCGCCCTTCGACGTGGGCGACCAGGGCAAGATGACGGTCTTTCAGGATCCCTCGGGTGCCTTTATTTCCGCCTGGCAGGCGTCAGGCATGCGCGGTTTCGTGTCGCATCAGCCGGGCGCGTTCGACTGGGGCGAGCTCAACGCTCGCAACGTGGCGAGCGTTCTGCCGTTCTACGAGAAGGTCTTCGGCTGGCGGGTGAAGGAAGGGCGAGACGTCGGCCCGGACCAGCCGCCGTACAACGAGTTCCAGCTCGAGGGCGAGAGCATTCTGGGCGCATGGGAGATAAACCCGATGGTGCCCGCCGATGTGCCGTCGTACTGGCAGATCTACTTCAGCGTCGATGAGGTTGATCTTGCGACCGCGCTGGCGATCAAGCTCGGTGCGCGCGAGACGGTCGCGCCCCGGGACATGCCCGGCGGCCGCTTCTCGATCATGATCGATCCCCAGGGCGCAAGCTTCGGCCTCTTGCATTTCGAGGTGCCGGAGACCGTCTAGCGCGGCGCCGGCCCTGTCAGCGGTTGCCGCTCGGCGAGATCGGCGTCACTGGAAGAGAATCATCGGCGGAACCGTCCTCTTGTCCGTCGACGCCGGCAACCTTTTCGCGCAGCTTGTTGATCTTTTCGTCTGCGCCTTCTCTGGTCATGCCCTCAGGAGTGTCGTTCCCGAGTTCGCCGCTGAGCGTCTCGAGCTCTGACTCCTGTTCCGGTGTGGCGGGACCGTCGGCTGACTGCTGGTCATTCATGGCACCATGATGGCCTTCGTGCGGCCTTGGCGTAAGTCCTTGGTCTCGCTGGCCATCTCAAATCACATGAAATGTCGATCAGCTGCCGTTTTCTGTGATCACGTGGGTGGCCTGGAGGCAATGAGCCGGGGCGGGTGCGACATGCTGCCGCCAATGCCGACGAGGGCGAACACCAGCATCAGCATGGCCAGGACCCACCAATAAGCAGTTATGAACCAAACGTCGGCGAATGCTGCGAGCAGGCCCAGCACCGACGCAGTCAGCAGGATCCAGCCAACACCTGTCGGCAGAGCCTTGGCCCGGCGCGCCGCAAGACCATAGAGCGCGACGCCGAGCCACAGCAGCAGTTCACCGAAATGTCCGATAGGTGCCATTTGCGCTGGTAGCAGCATCGTCGCCCCGGTTGACGACTGGATGTAGTTCGATAGGATGGCGACCGCCTGGGGAATCGTCAGGATGAACCCTGCCTCCACGAGCAGGAGCGCGGCCCAGGTCCATCCGTCCATGTGGTCGCGCTGGTAGGCGCCGATCGCAAGAAATGCGACGATCGCCAGGACGTGGCCGGCGATGTACACGCTCCAGCCGATCAGAAGCATGTTCA
>JBBQEC010000177.1:0-5378 GCA_038320305.1 Candidatus Limnocylindrales bacterium
GGGCCTGATCGTCCTGGCTCTGATCCTGATCATCGGCTGGTTCATCATCCGGCGCGACCTGCGCCCGCTCGAGAACATGACCATGACCGCCGAGCGCATCTCGGCAGGCGACCTTTCACAGCGCGTTGGCGTGCCCGACGATGGATCGGAGGTCGGCCGCCTGGGCCATGCCTTCGACACGATGCTCGACCAGATCCAGTCGGCATTCGACAGCCAGCACGCGGCACTGGTGGCGAAGGAGCGCAGCGAGCAGCAGCTGCGCCGCTTCGTGGCCGATGCGTCGCACGAGCTGCGCACGCCGCTGACCGCAGTCCGCGGCTACTCGGAGCTGTATCGCGCCGGCGCCCTGTCTGATCCCGAAGACATGGAGCAGGCGATGACGCGCATCGGCGGGGAAAGCCGGCGCATGGCGACACTCGTCGAGGACCTGCTCCTGCTCGCGCGGTTGGACCAGGGCCGGCCGTTGCGCCACGACAGGCTGGCGCTGAGCGATCTCGTCAATGATGCGCTGCTCGACTTCCGCGCCGTCGATCCGGATCGGCCCGTGGAGGCCAAGGTCCAGTCCGACGTCATCATCACGGGCGACGAAGATCGGCTGCGCCAGGTCATCGGCAATCTCTTCACCAACGTCCGCGTGCACACCCCGCCGGACACGCCTCTCGAGGTCCGGCTCAACGCCCGCAACGGCAACGCGACCCTCCGCGTGGCCGATCACGGACAGGGCATCGACCCCGCCCACGTGGAACACATCTTCGATCGCTTCTACCGCGCCGACTCGGGCCGGTCGCGGGACCGCGGCGGCTCCGGCCTGGGCCTGTCGATCGCTGCATCCGTTGCCGCCGCCCACGGTGGTGAGATCACGTACACGAACACCCAAGGCGGCGGCGCCACGTTTACGCTGACGTTGCCGCGCGACGGAGCCGACGAAGCCACGGAGGCTCCCATCGGGCCGTCAGAATAGGCCCATGACGAGCGCCGAAGAATTCGAGCAGGACCCGCAGCGTCTGGCTCAACGTTTCCCCGCCGATTTCCGCTGGGGCTTCGCCGCTTCGGCGTACCAGATCGAGGGGGCTGTCAACGAGGACGGGCGCGGACCGTCGATCTGGGACACGTTCTCGCACACGCCGGGCAAGACGCTCAACGGCGACACCGGCGACGTGGCGTGTGACCACTACCACCGCTATCGCGACGACGTGCGCATGATGGCCGAGCTCGGCGCTCGGGCGTACCGCTTCAGCGTCTCCTGGCCGCGCATCTTTCCGACCGGCAGCGGCCCTGCCAATCAGAAGGGCATCGACTTCTACCGCCGGCTCGTCGACGAGCTCGCCGGCGCCGGCATCGACCCCACCCTCAACCTGTTTCACTGGGATCTGCCGCAGGCGCTCCAGGACAAGGGCGGTTTTGCGAACGGCGACATCGTCGGCTGGTTCGGCGACTACGCGCATCTCGTGGCCAAACGCCTGGGTGACTCGGTCACCAGCTGGATGACCTTCAACGAACCGGCCGTGTACGCCTTCCTGGGTCACGCCGATGGCATTCACGCTCCGGGTCTCCGCGATTGGCCGACGTCGATTCGGGTTGCAGACAACGAGCTGCGCGCGCACGCCGCTGCCGTCGGGGCAATTCGCAGCGAGGTGCCGCACGCGCGCATCGGCGTCGCCGTGGATATCAATCATGTGGCCCCTGCAAGTGACTCGGAGCGTGACTTGCGTGCGGCGGACGAGTACCGCGCCACGCGCGACACGTGGTTTCTCGACCCGCTCTTCGGCCGTGGCTACCCGCAGCTCGGCATCAGCGCGCACGACGCGGCGGGTCACCTCGAAGGCGTCGAGCTAAGCACGCCGCCCAACGGCGATCTCGACTACGTCGGGGTCAACTACTACCGCCAGGAGACGGTCCGTGCCCTCTCGGACAACGCGTTCGACTGGGAGATCAAGCCGCGCGCCGGCATCGAGACGACCGAGATGGACTGGGAGGTTGTGCCGGACGGGCTGTGCCAGTCGCTGACCTGGGTTCATCGCGAGTACCAGCCCAAGGACATGATGGTCACCGAGAACGGGGCTGCGTATGCGGACCCCGTGGCCGCCGACGGCGTCGTCCACGACGCGGATCGACAGTCGTATCTCGCCCGCCATCTGGCCAAGGCGGCCGATGCGATCGACGTCGGCGTGCCGTTGAGCGGCTATTTCGTGTGGTCGCTGATGGACAACTTCGAGTGGAGCCTGGGCTACGCAAAGCGCTTCGGCGTGGTCCATGTCGACTATGAAACGCAGCGCCGGACACCAAAGCAGAGCGCGCGCTGGTACCAGCGTCTGATCTCGGGGTAAGTTCGTTCATTCCCTTGACAAAGACGTCCCCGATGTGCGAAAAACGCGCACGTCATCTGATTTGCCGTGTTCCGTGGGCTTGCGCGATGGGGAGCGTCGCGCGGCTGGTGGAAAGCGGGGCGGCAGGCAGTCGATTGGGGAGCGATGACCAACCTTCCGGAGAAGGCAACGCACCGACAGACGCGTGCGTTCAATGAGCAGCTCGTGCTGCGCGCGATCTACGACCGCGAACAGGTCAGCCGTGCCGAGCTTGCACGCCTGACTGGCCTGACGCGCACATCGATCTCTGCGCTCGTCGGCGAGCTCATTCATGACGGATTGGTCGAGGAAGTCGGCCGTGGCCCCTCGACGGGCGGCAAGGCGCCGATCATGCTCCACCTGCGCCACGACGGTCGCCATGCCATTGGCCTCGACCTGGGCGCCTCAAAATTCAGCGGTGCGCTGGTCGATCTGCGCGGTGGCGTCGTCAAGTCTGTCCAGGTCGACCTCGACGGCCGTAACGGCGCGGAGGCGGTCGAGGTCGTCTACGACCTGATCGAAAGCCTGATTCAATGCACCGGCGGGGAGTCCGTGTTGGGCGTCGGCATCGGTGCGCCCGGACTTGTCGACTCCCGCGCCGGCGTCGTGCGCTGGGCAGTCAACCTGGACTGGTCCGAGCTGCCGCTCGGCAGCATGGTCGCCGAGCGCTTTGGGATGCCGGTCATCATCGCCAACGACTCGCAGGCCGCGGCCGTCGCAGAGAGCACATACGGGGCGATCCCGTGGCCGCAGAGCCTGGTCGTGGTTCGCGTCGGGCCGGGCATCGGTGCCGGCATAATCCTCGGCGGTCAGCTGTACCAGGGTGATGGCTCAGGAGCGGGCGAGATCGGCCACACGATCTTCGGCCGCCCGTCGCCGTCTGAGCCGGGTGCGATGTGCCGCTGCGGACGCGTGGGCTGCCTGGAGACGGTCGCCAGCATGACGGCCATGGTCGCCGCCGCGGCCAAGCGGGTGCCGTCGATCACAGACGACCAGTCGCTCATTGACGCCTTCTGCGCCGGCGTCCCAGACGTGACCGACGTCGTCATCAACGCAGCGCACGCGCTGGGTGAGGGAATCGCCGCGATCATCGCCGCGCTCAACGTCAATAACGTGCTGATCATCGGTCCAGTCACCCACCTTGGTGCGGAGTACCTCGCCGCGGTCCGACAACAGGCCATGGTCAGCGCGCTGCCACTGCTGGCCAAGCAGACCCATATCGAGCTCGGCGAGACGCGCGGCGATGATGTCATCATCGGCGCCTCCGCCCTGCTCATGACCCAGGAGCTGGGGCTCAGCCTCGCCCGATGACCATGTCATTTACCGCAGTGACAGCCGCTCCAACGCCGATGCACTCCCCTGCCGTGGCGGCAGAGACGGCGTTCCTGACGATAGGCATCGACGTAGGCGGCACGAAGACCGCGTGCGTGGTTACCGATGCGGACGACCAGGTGCTTCTGCACGAGGTGGTGCCGACCGACTCGACCCGACTGGCGGGCCAGCTGAGCGAGATCATCCGGCGTGCGGTCGATCGTTTGTCCTCCGATGGGGTCGCGGCCGTCGGTGCCGTCGGAGTGGCTGTGCCCGGTCACGTCGAACCGGAGAGCGGTACGATTCGGCTGGCAGTCAACCTGGGTGGCAGCACCGATGGCGGCGGGATGGCGCTCGGCTCAATGCTGTCAGATTCCGTCGGTCTGCCGTGCTACATCGAGCACGACGCGCGCGCCGCCGCATCATGGATTGCCTCTCCGGCTGGTGACTTTGGCACCGGTGGCGATCTCGCTTACTTGAGCGTCGGCACGGGTATCTCGGCAGGCATTGTGCTTGACGGCCGCGTGCTGCGCGGTGCCAACGGCTTTGCCGGAGAGGTCGGCCATGTAAGTGCCGATCTGGCGGACGGGCGCTGCGCGTGCGGCCTCGTCGGGTGCCTGGAACACGTCAGCGCCGGGCCCGCCATCGCGCGCGCAGCACACGCAGCGGTCGCGCGCGGCCGTACGAGCACACTCACTTCACGTTCGTCGCCGACGGATGTCTTCCGCGCTGCTGCGGACGGGGATCCACTTGCAACCGAACTTGCGACGATCTTCGCCGATCACCTGGCGCGCGCCATCCGCGGCCTGGTCCTGACGCTCGGTGTCAGCCACATCGTTATCGGCGGCGGCGTGGCCGGCGCGGATAATGCACTTCTTCAGCCAGTGCTCGAGGCAATCCGCCGCGAGCGCGCGGCTTCCCCGCTCGTCGATGCGGCCTTCGCCGACGCACGAGTTGAAATCCTGCCACCTCATGTCGAGGCCGGCGCTCGCGGCGCAGCGGCAATTGCCCGCCGCCGCGTGATCGCCGATCATCGAAAGGGGGTGGGCGATCGATAGAACAGAGGAGGCCGAGGACGTCCGATACTTTGGGGGGAAGGGTCAACTCCGAACGGCGCCGCCGTTCGGCCCACGCAGGAGGAAAAATTGAGGAATAGAAGATGGTGGGCGATGTCTGTCGCTACCGTCGTGATCGCCGTAGCGTGCTCGAGCACGCCAGCAACCCCGGCGCCCGCGACTACGGCGCCGGCGACCACGGCCCCCGCCACAGCAGGCCCGGCGACGGCAGTGCCGGCAACGGCCGCGCCCGCGGCACCGGCCGTGCCGACAGTTCCGACGGGTTATACGGAGCTTGATCAGGCGCTGACCCCGGGCGCCGACGGCAAGATGCCCTTCGCGGGCAAGGCTGTTGACATCCAGGTCCAGTGGAAGACCGACGAGCTCGCGCAGTTCACGAACTCGTTGGCTGATTTCGCAAAGGCCTCGGGCATCAAGATCAACATCGACAGCGTTCCGGCGAGCCACGAGACAGTGCTCAAAGGCCGCATCGAGGGTGGCGCGCCGCCCGATATTGCCCAATTGGTCCAGCCGACGCCGGTTCTGGCGTATGCCGCCGAGGGCAAGGTCATCGACCTGTCGACCTTCATGGACACTCAGAAGCTAACCTCAGAGCATCCATCGACGATTGGTCTCGTCACGGACGGCACCCACATCTGGGGCGTCC